>JAUWQC010000098.1 GCA_030611285.1 bacterium
AATTTTAAATTACAAGAATTCTGGAGATGTTGCAGGTGACAGGAGTGCGGTGGTAGGCTACCTGTCTGCGGCATTTTATAAAAAATAATAATCATTGGTTTCAAAAATATTATTTAAAAAGGTGACAAAGTATGGAAAATATTAAACTTACTCTTGATCATAAAAAAACACTTATTAAAATAGCCAGGGAATCAATTGACAGCGCAGTCAATGGTAGAGCAGCTCCAGAATATAAGATAGATGATATTATGCTTAATACTATGTGCGGCGCCTTTGTGACCTTACACACTGATGGCAATTTAAGAGGGTGTATAGGCAATATAACCGCTGAAACACCTCTCTGGGAAACCATAAGGAATATGGCCATAGAGTCAGCTTTAAGAGACCCGAGATTCCCTTCAGTTTCTCCCCTGAAGCTTAAAAGTATTAATATTGAAATTTCTGTACTATCTCCTTTAAAAAGAATAAATAATTTAGAAGAAATAGAAGTGGGAAAACATGGATTATTTATAAAGGAAGGTTTTTACCAGGGTCTGCTTCTACCACAGGTAGCGACAGACTATGGGTGGAACAGGATTCAATTTTTGGAACAGACCTGTTACAAAGCTGGCCTGGATAAGGACTGCTACAAACAGAACACTACAGAAATTTTTATCTTTTCTGCCATAGTATTCGGGGAAAAAGATTTAGAAAAACACCGGTCAGATAAATAAATCAGCAATATCACGGTTTAATTTACTTACAGCTTCGGTGATCAAAACCTACAGTATCTTTTACATTTATAATCAGGTATTATTATATATTTATTATATATTATTCCTACCAAAAACATAATAAAATCAACTTAAATATTGTACATCAAACAAATATTTCCAGAATTAATGCTAACTCATAAAGTAAAATCATAAAAGCGGAACCTATGGAAGCATGTTAATATTATAATTATTTTATACTGCCGGCGAAAATAGAATTCAAAAGCTCTATTCTCTCTTCAGGAGTGGTGAGTCTTGGCTGGCTAAAGTCATTAAGCATGGTAGTAATTAAAATAGTATTTATATGCTTACCCTTATAGAAGATGTGTTTTGCGATTATTCCGGGATTATTTCCAAGAATAGCTAACTGTTGCCCAAAAAATAAATTACCCAGCCCATAGTTTATAAAACCCTCTCCCCTGAATTCTACACCCATGGGATAATGAGACTGACTACCACTTACTATATCAGCTCCAGCATCAATAATTCTTCTAAAATCAGCAATCTGAACCTCAGTAGGGGTATAGCTATAAGTTTCCTCATACTGAAAAGTAAATATTACTATATAACCTTCTTTCTTTAACTCCTCTATTATCGCTTCAAACTTTCTCATATCTTCCTCTTTTTCTACTTCACCCCACACATTTATACGTGCCGAACCTGGAGTATCTTCTGTAGCCCAATTACTGGCAGGGCCAAAAGTATTAGCTCCGAGAAATGCTATTTTGTTACTCCCTATCTCAAAAGTAGCTGGCTCATATGAATCCTCAAGATCTCTTCCCCCACCAAAATAGGGCCAGCCCTCTTCATCATACATATCCAGGGTATAGTTCATCCATTCATGACCATAGTCATTCATATGATTTCCTGTCAGTTCAATTACATCAGTTCCAACATACCTGAGTAATTCTATATACTCAGGACTGCTACAAAAAATTAAACCCCGGGGTCTTGTTCCTGTGCAGCCTTCCACAAAAGGTATCTCATTACTTATATGAGTAATATCTGCGCCTCTTAGTACCTCCGCAATCTTTTCACCTGGGGATAAAACTCCATCACTTTCTATTTTTCTTGCTACCTGTCTAACAATTGCTGTTACCCCGGTCATAATGACCGACGCAAGCTTTTCCATATCCCTGTTGGTGATTGCTACTCCTGAAAAACTCTCAGCTATAATTTCTTTAAGTTCCGTATCCTTACTTCCCACACTTATACTTATAGCCAGTGGATAATTATTGATGTCAAAATCTTTATCAAAAATAGACATATTATCTACAGACATATTATCTAAATTGAGTACTTTATATTTTTTTTCGATATTATCAAAAGGGATAATTGAAAAACTATTATTATTCTCAATATTTAATGAAAGCTCTTCTCTACCCACTATTTTTATATTTTCATTTCCGCTCTTTCCAAAAATCTTTTCAAGCACTTTAAAAACTTCTTCAGTTACAATAAGTTCCGGTTCAGAATCATCAACTGATATATAATTTAAAACCTCCTTATTCCCGGCCCAGAATTCTTTTATATTTTCATATGTTATATCATCAAAACTTCTGAAAAATGAAACCACCGGCACCAAAACCCATCTTATCTCTGACTCCTTACCACTAATATCAATTTCAACCCATACATCAGAATTGTCCTTCTCATCTGCAATTATTATTTCATCAAAAACTTTGCTTAACTCATATCTGACTTCTGCGCTTATATATTCTGGAATAAGATTACTGATCCAGAGACTTATGGTAGTAATTTCTTCCGCCTCATCTTCAGATTTTTCCCCTGCTTGCTCCTGAAGCTGACTACCGGCCTCATTCATATTCCCGGCTTCTCCGGTCTCAGAAATATCTTTCTCACCATGCCAGGTAATCAGGCATGAAACAGTGATTACTGCTATAAACAAAAAAATTAAGATTGGTGTAAAAACTAGAGAAAATAAATTTTTTCTTTTCATCTCTCTATAACTATAAGGTTAGTTCATAATTTAATATCATTCTATATTTTCATAGATAAAACTTAAAGTGATAAAATTATCATTAATTTCAGCTAAAAAGTGTTATAATAGCTTGCAAAAAATACTTACAATTTAAAATTAATAATTACAAAAGTAGTAAATTTTAATTTTAAAGGGGGAAGAGGTATGCTGTCAAGAAAAAGCGCCGAAATAAAAGGCTCAAAAAATATTACTATTATTGCCGAGGGAGTTAAAGTAGAAGGGAAAATTAACTGCCCTGGTTCAGCAAGAATTGACGGCACAGTCAATGGCGAAATTACAATAGAAAAAGAAATTATAATTGGAAAAGAAGGAAAAGTAGAAGCTAATGTTAGAACCAAAAATGCAGTAATAGCCGGTACGTATAAAGGAGATATGCTAGCATCTGGAGAAGTTGAAATTACCACCACAGGAAAATTTATTGGAAATTTAACTCAGAAAGATGCTCTCCTAACAATAGCTAAAGGTGGGCTGTTCAAAGGAGAAAGTCTGATAAGTTCAAATGCTGATATTTTTAAATTAAAAGATAAAAAAAAAGATATTGATGATACCCGGGAAGCTGAAAAGATTTAATTATTTATAAACTCAATATTTCCCCAAACACCCAGCCTATCATCTTTTACAATTAAAATACCTTTTATATCTTTTATATTTTTATAACTGCTTATAGTTTTAGAAATATCTTCAGGGTCTCTAATATTATTTGCAATTGAAGTGGCTGCACCATCTGCGCTAATAGTAGATTTTGCCATAACCACAACTAAATCACTACTCCCCATGCTAAGTGAATGACCAAAACTCCCCGATGAAGAACAAAGCCCACAAGGAGTGCCAACCGCTTTTATTTTTAAATATATCTTATCTTCAAAATGCTTATTCTTAAGATATACACCGACCTTTATATCTTTATTAGTCTTTATAAAAACGTCACCACCATTTTCTATTATTAAGCGGCTGCAGTATCTATCCAAACCTGAAGCAAGATAATCACATACTGCCCCGGCAACAGTAGCCATTGGGCCTACATTAAAAATAGCTGCCTTCTGGCACATTTTTTTTATTACAGGAGGATACTCAGGCTTAATTTTTAAGGGGGATAAACTTTTTTGAAAGGATGGATTTTCCTTTATACAGGATCCCAGCAGATGGTAAATTTCCTTAATTAATCTCTCAAGTTTAGGAATGATATTTCTATCGCAGCTGACTAAAAGATCACTATATTTGTATATAATCCTCCAATTATATTTCTCTTTATATTTAACCCTGTTTCTATATATACTTCTATCCAGATCAGGCTTGCCAGCAAGTAGCCTCTCAATATTTATATCATAACTTTGTTTCATTGCTTATGAGTTATTTTCTCCTAAAACTGCCGTAATATAAAAAAACCAAAAAAATAATCGCCAGATAAATAACAACAGTAACTATTAACATTATCCAATTAACCGAATCAAACATGTACATTGTCAGGATAAGAACCGGTATTAAAAAAACAGTTGCCACAATACTTAAAACAAGCGGGTTTCTAAATTTTGGATTCATCAATTTGTTATTACTACCTTCCCCTAAAAAAATACTATATCATATACAAAATTAAATTTTTTTATAATTTTAAGTGACCTGTTCCGGCAACCTTTTAAAAAATTATATTATATAGCCAAGTAAAAATCTATTCTTGAACCAAATGATCATTGGCAAAATATCAATATTGGAGTATTATAATTTACTAAATCTAAATCAGGACCTAAATATATCATGGCAAAAACAATTGAAGAAATAAATGAAAAAATAAAAAG
>JAUWQC010000229.1 GCA_030611285.1 bacterium
TTAGTAGAGATGGAGTTAAGGGAGTTATTGGATGAATATGGATTTCCTGGAGACGACACGCCGATAATAAGAGGTAGTGCATTAGAGGCATTGAACAATCCTGATGATAAAGAGAAGACGAAGTGTATATTTGAATTAATGGACGCAGTAGATAATTTCATACCGGAGCCGAAGCGAGATATAGACAAGGCATTTTTGATGCCGATAGAGGATGTATTTTCGATAACAGGGCGAGGCACAGTAGGGACAGGCAGGATAGAGCGAGGAATAGTACACATAGGTGACAATGTAGAATTGGTAGGGATAGAAGAAGAGACAAAGAAGACAGTAGTAACGGGCATAGAGATGTTTCGCAAGTTATTGGATGAAGGTCGAGCAGGCGACAATGCAGGAATATTATTACGAGGGATAGACAAGGAATATTTAAGGCGAGGGATGGTAGTAGCGGCACCCGGATCGATAACACCACACAAGCAATTCAAGGCATCTATATATGTATTGAATAAAGACGAAGGTGGTCGTCACACACCATTTATGAAGGGATATAGGCCGCAGTTTTATTTTCGTACAACGGATGTAACAGGTGAGATATTTTTACCTGAAGGTCGTGAGATGGTAATGCCTGGAGACAATGTAGATATAACGGTAAAGTTAATAGAGCCGATAGCAATGGAGAAGGAATTGCGATTTGCAATACGCGAAGGTGGAAGAACAGTAGGCGCCGGTGTAGTAACAGAAATTATTGAGTAAAAGGAAAAATAATGGCTGGACAAAAAATTAAAATAGTTCTTAAATCTTATGATCATAATCTGTTAGATAAATCAACAGAGAAAATAGTGAGGAAGGCAAAATCAACTGGTGCCGTAATTTCTGGACCGATACCTTTACCGACAAAAAGATCGGTTTATACTGTGTTAAAATCACCTCATGTAAATAAGAAAGCAAGAGAACAATTTCAAATAAAAGTGCATAAAAGAATTGTTGAAATACTAAATACTACAACAAAAACAATTAATGAATTAATGAAATTAGATTTGCCGGCTGGTGTAGATATAGAAATAAAGGTGTAGATTGTGGAAGGAATAATAGGAAAAAAATTAGGTCAAACTAGAATATTCAATGAAAATGGTGAAAATATTCAGGTAACTGTAATTGAAGCTGGGCCATGTTATATTACTCAAGTGAAAACAAAAAAAGTAGATGGTTATTCCTCTATTCAAATAGGATATAAGGAAGAAAAAGATAATCGTTTAAACAAACCAAAGCTTGGGCATTTAAAAAAAGCAGGGAAATCGCTTAAAATATTAAGAGAATTTTTGATATTAGATGAAAAGAAATATAAAACAGGTGATAAGATTACTGTTGAAATATTTGATCTTGGTAATAAAGTAAATGTCACTGGAACTTCTAAAGGTAAAGGTTTCCAAGGTGTGATGAGAAGACACGGATTCCATGGTGGACAAGCAACTCATGGTCAAAGTGACAGATTAAGAGCTCCAGGTTCAATAGGTGCTAGTTCTGATCCATCCAGGGTGTGGAAAGGCATGAAAATGCCGGGACATACCGGTGATGAAAAAGTAACTATCAAAAATTTAGATATTGTTAAAATAGATAAAAAAGAAAATTTATTATTTGTTAAGGGTGCTGTACCCGGTGCAAAAAATTGTATTCTTAAGGTGATTAAGGCAAAGGTATAATAATGAAACAAGATGTTGTGAATATTAACGGAAATAAAGTAAAAGAAAAAGTTGAATTATCTCCAGCAGTTTTTAAGATAGAACCCAACGATCATTCTTTATATCTTACAATTAATGCAGAATTGTCAAACATGAGACAAGGAACGCATAAAGCAAAAACTAGGGGAGAAGTTAGAGGTGGAGGTCGTAAACCAAGAAAGCAAAAAGGTAGTGGTATGGCTCGTGCTGGAAGCAACTCTTCTCCTGTATGGGTTGGTGGTGGAACTACTTTTGGTCCTACTCCACATAAATACCATAAAAAAGTATCAAAAAAATTAAAAAAATTAGCAAGACGCAGTGCATTTAGTTACAAACTAAAAGACAAAGAAATAATAGTAATTGACTCCATTAAATTAAAATCTCATAAAACAAGTGAGTTAGTTGATATTTTTAAAAATTTAAAAATATTAGATAAAAAAATTACAATACTATTAAA
>JAUWQC010000035.1 GCA_030611285.1 bacterium
GTAGCCATGAGTGGAGGAATTGATAGTTCTATGGCTGCAAAAATTTTAAAGGATAATGGGTGGGAAATAATCGGAGTTACCATGAAATTACTTCCTTATGATTTTGGCTGGAAAGATGGCGCCAAAACCTGCTGTTCCCATAAAGATATTGAAGCTGCAAGAAAAGTTTCGCTTAAACTGAATATTCCACATGTTGTAATAAACTTTATCCAGCCATTTGAGGAAAAGATAATTAATCCTTTCTGTTTAGAATATCAACAGGGGCGCACTCCTAATCCCTGTGTGGAATGTAATAAATATATTAAATTTGGAGCACTTTTAGAAAAAATAAAAACTCTTGGCGCCAGCTTTTTAGCTACAGGTCATTACTGCAGGATTGAAAAATCGCTCAATTCAGGATTATACGAAATTAAAAAAGGACTTGATAAAAGCAAAGACCAGAGTTATGTGTTATGGAAGCTCAATCAGGATCAGATATCACAAATTAAAACACCTGTAGGAATACTCTCTAAAGATGATGTAAGAAAGAAGGCAAATAGTATTTTCCCGTTTTTAGAAAAGAAAAACGAGAGCCAGGATATATGTTTTATACCAGAGGACAATTTTCATTCATTTTTAGCATCAAAACTTAAAAACATAAAAGAAGGAGCCATTATAAACACCAATGGTAAAATTATCGGAACACATAAAGGATATCCTTTTTATACCATTGGTCAGAGAAAAGGCCTGGGTATAAGTCATTCAAAACCACTTTATGTAAAAGAAATAATACCGGAAAAAAACATTATTACGGCAGGTGAGGAAAAAGATATAATGCAAAAATCACTAAAAGTTAAAAATACTAATTTTATTTCCGGTAACCCTCCCGGAAATAATTTTAAAGCGATGGTTAAAATAAGATATAATTCTAAAGAAGCTTCTGCAGAAATTAAAATTGAAAGTAAAAAAACAGCTGCTATAATTTTTGATAAACCTCAGAAAGCTATTACGCCAGGGCAATCAGCAGTTTTCTACACTGGCGACACTCTAATAGGAGGCGGGGTAATTATAAAATCCTAATCTTCTATTCCCCAGTACTTCTCTGCTTCTTCTTCCATCTTTATAAGCCTGTCATAATAGTCTGAAAACTCATTTTTTAAAGATTTCTTAAAAATTAGTTAAAAAATTTCAAAATTGCTATTGACATAGGTATTATTATTTGCTATATTTTAGACCTCCTTAGAAAAGGAGGTAACTTTTAGAATTAACTGAAATTTGCAGACGAAAGAATGTATAAAGTAAGTTAAAATTCGAAAAAGAACCTGAGAAAAGTTCTAAGGAAGCTACCCCAAGATTTTGAGTAGCCTAAAGCGTAAGCTATGGTAAAAGATAACTTGGGGTTTCTTTTTGCTTTATTTTAATCCTGCAAGTCTAAGAATAAAGTATCCAACCTATTAAATGCTATAATTTCTTACAAATTGAACTGCCAATTGCAAAATGAAATTAAAATAAGTACAATATGAAAATTAAAATCTAAAAAAAGAGGAACTTATGACTAATCCTAAATATGCTTTTTTAAAAGGAAAAATAGTACCAATTGATCAGGCAAAGATAGACATCAGAACTAATGCTCTGCAGTATGGTACCGCGATTTTTGAAGGAATCAGAAGTTACTGGAATGAAAAGACCAAAACAATTTATGTTTTTAGAATGGAAGATCATTACAGAAGACTCATTACCAATTCCAGGATAATGATGATAGAAATAAAATATTCTATAAAAGAACTTTGCGATATAACCATCAAATTATTAAAAAAAGAAATGTACACTGAAGACTGTTATATAAGACCCTTTGCTTATAATAGTGGACTGGATATAGGACCCAAATTAATCGGTAACAAGCAGGATCTTTTTATATATTCTATACCTCTTGGAGAATATCTGGATACCAGCAGAGCAATAAGTGTTTGCATTTCTTCATGGGAACGTATTTCAGATAATGCTATACCTCCACGCGCAAAAATATCTGGTTCGTACGTTAATGCTGCCTTACAAAAGACAGAGGCATTGCTGAACGGTTTTGATGAAGCACTGGTCCTAACAACTGATGGGAAACACGTGAGCGAAGGAAGCGCTATGAATGTTTTTATGGTTAGGAACGGTACTTTGATTACTCCTCCGGTAACTGATGATATATTAGAAGGAATTACCAGAGATACGGTAATAAAGATGGCCAGAGAAGATGAAAATATTAAAGTTATAGAAAGATCAATAGACAGAACTGAACTATATACTTCAGATGAGCTATTCTTCTGTGGAACAGGAGCTCAAATTTCTCCTATAGGTTATGTGGACAAGCGTCCCGTTGGTAATGGAGAAATGGGACCGATTACAAAAAGGCTGCAGGATCTCTATTTCCGGCTAGTAAAAAATGAGGTTAGCAAATATTCCCATTGGTGCCGGAAAGTATAAATACAGAATTCCCAATTAACCGTATAAATACTTGAACAAAACGGAAGCATCAATTATTTGGCATTAATTTGCTTTAATTCAATCAATATTTCCTTTAAAAGAGTTAATTGAAGTCTTCTGAAATCAATATCGCTTGAAAGCTTTGCCCATCTTCTTGGATTATCCTCAGAAATATATTTATCAAGTTCTGATAGTATATCTACCATATTATTCTTCCTTTCTCAAGAACTCAACTTATAAAACACTATTCAATTATAATATACCCATTAATATAAAAAAAAGTAAAATTAATCAATAAATATAATTACCCTGGTAACAAATGATTTTTTTAATGGAGCGGGCTACGGGAGTCGGACCCGCCTCTTGAGCTTGGGAAGCTCATGTACTACCAATATACTAAGCCCGCTTTTTGATATCCTCTCCACCCTGAAGGGCGGGAGATTCCTGCTTCGCAGTGATTGTTAACCTATTCACTCCACAGGCTGAAACGGCATGCCCTACTACCATTAATTGACAACATTATAACAACCTTATATCTTCTTCTTTGAGACAGGAGTCTTAGGGCTGACTTTGATAAAAATTAAATAATGTTTATCTGTCATCATCTTCTATTTCAGAAACACCCTCAGCTTTTTCCTGTACTACTTCTACCGCCTTTTCTTCTTTCTCTTTTTTCTTTACTTCTTTTTCTTTCCTTCCAGCAACAAGGCCAGTAATAGTAAGATTGGTCTTTATAACTTTAATACCAAGTTTATCCGATACAATACTGGTAGCTTCATTTATTATTTCCTGCATCTTCTCAGGGATTTCCAGGTTCTCGTTTAACTTAGCATTCATATTAATTATTACACCGGTCGCCTTTGGAACTATTTTTACTTTAATTTCTTCCAGACCATCTATTTTAATTACTGCATTTTTTATCTGCATAGCCACAGTCTCTAATGTCACCGTAGCATTTCCTGCTTTAGAGCTGGATATAATTGCTACTCTTGTTCCCCTTCTATAAAACTCCAGCAGTATTATAAATATACAGATAGAAAACACCATAAGAAGCGCTAGGGCAGCAATAAATAGATTTACATTATCCTCCGGATCAAAAACCTTTAAAGCTAGATCTGACCACTTAAAATATCCCAAAAATACATTTACAACAGAAATAAGTGATACACAGATTATACAGATTAATATTAGCACAACGATTACCTTATTAAATATATTCACTCCCAACCTCCATAAAAATTTTTAAAAGATAATAAACATTAAAAGATTATAATAGGCAAAATAAAAAGTCAACAAAACCAGACACCGTAAAATTAAAAACTTCTTTTAATAAAAAATTAAATTTTATAATTTCTGATTAGTATCTTATCCAGGCGCCATCTTTTACTATAAAAACTGTCGATAGCGGGTTTACCCTATCACCATTAGAATCAAATTCAATATGCCCTACCAACCCGTCATAAGAAGTAGTCTTAAGTTCGTCTATATAATCTTTGGGTGAAATAGAATTGGATCTTTTCATGGCTTCAATAATTATAAAAACAGAATCATAACAGTAAGGAGCATAATCTCCAGGACTATCAATACTAATATCAGAATCTTCCATCCGGCTTAAATAATTATTGAAATCATGCCAGAAATTTACAGCCTTTGGGTCCTGGGGGGAATACTTGGCCAGAGAAGGGGGTTCGGGAATTATTGCAATCAACCCTTCCAGATACTGCGCATCCGCCAGAACAAAAATTTTATCATCCATTCCTAATTTCTCTGTTATAAATCTTGACCCCAGACCAATTTCTCTTGCTTTGGTCATAAGAGAGGCCAGTTCATTATAGCTTCCGCAAAAAAATATGGTATCAGGTCCTTCTATTAATAGATTCTCTGCGATAACTGCGACATCTTCTTCACTCATTTTTATTGACATTGGTTTCGCAGTCTCTATACCGTAATTAGATAATACTTCTCTCAGGTAATCAACCAATTTTATTGAATCTTCCTCCTGGTTATTTATAAGTATAAGTTTCTGTGGATTAATTTCATTCTTAATAAAATCTGCAATATTTTCTATTTTCTGTTCATTATTCATTACCATTCTAAAAAAAATATTTCCCATTTTAGAAATTTCAGTTTTTTGAGCAGAGGGAGAAATTACAGGTATACCATACTCTTCATAAACGGGGATAGAAACTTTAGTTGTCCCACTAAAAGTAGAACCGACTACAGCTGCTACTTCCTCACTTGCCATCTCCTGCGCAACCAGAAAAGCTTTCTCCGGATTGCCTTCATCATCTTTAGTAACTACTTCAATTTCGTAGTCAAATCCTCCTATTCTGACAGGAGATAATTTAGAAGCAGCAAGTTTGATACTTACCATCTGATCCTCTCCGAAAGACCTATACTTACCGGAAAGAACGGCCTGGTTACCAATTTTAATCACCCTTTTTCCTGGCTCACAGGCTCCAAGATTAACCGACAGGTATATTAATGTAAAAATTATTAAAACCATAAGAAAAAGCCTGAAAGCCCTATTTAAAAATACTCTTCTTAAATTCATTCACTTTCTCCAGAATATATAAATCAATAAGTAAGTTTATAAAAATAATAGGAAGATTATACCAAAAAAAATAAAATAATAATTATTTTTAATATAAAAGTATGTTAAAATTTAATAAAAATACTTAGGCAGGTAATCTAAACCATCTTTTTATTACATGAGCAAATCAGCTTTTCTGGAAGAAGAAAAATTTAAGGAAACATGTAGTGATTTATCTTCCTATATACCTGAAAAGATTGATTCTGGATTAATACTGGGTTCATTTCTTACCAGATGTATAAAATTTTTACCTTTACAGAGTAAAATAACCATAAATATCAGCGATATACGCCATATGTCAGTTCCATCCATCCCCGGTCACGGCAAATTTATTGTTTACGGAAAATTGGAAAATAAAAATATTTTAATATTCTCCGGAAGGCTGCATCTCTATGAAGGGTATGATATAAAAGAAGTGGTATATCCGGTAAATCTGCTGTCTAATTTTTTAACAGATAATCTAATAATTACCAATTCAGCAGGAGGAATAAACCCTGAATTCACTGAAGACGATATTATGATAATAGAAGACCATATAAATTTAATGTTTGATAATCCATTTTTTGGTAATAAATATAGCAGTCAACATGATTATTTTGTTGATATGAGTTGTCCATATAATAAAAAATTAGCCGGTATTGCAAAAGAAGCAGGCGAAGGTATTGGTTTTAAATTAAAAACAGGCATATATGCAGGTGTAAAAGGACCGGTACTTGAAACTAGAGCTGAAATAGATGCTTTTCGCAAATTAGGAGTTGATGCTGTTGGAATGTCAACAGTTCCAGAAGTCATAATGGCAAATTTTCTAAAAATAAATGTATTAGGACTATCTCACATAAGAAATATAGCCAGGTCAAATCAACCTGAATTTGAAAATAAAAAAAAGGGAAAAAAGTTTAGTCACTCTGACGGTTTTAAAAAAGAAATTTTTATAGGTAAAAGGTTTGCGAAGTTAATTGAAATTATTTTAAAAAAAGCATAAATTGTAATCAGAGCATATGGACTAATAGTTTATTAATAATTAGAAATTTAAAGAAGGAGGGAAAATGAGTAAAATTGCAATAGTTACCGACAGTACTTCAGATATACCAAAAAATATGGCAAAAGAGTTGGATATAAAAGTCATACCCTTAACAGTAATTTTTGATAAGGAAAGTTTTTTAGACGATGGAAAAGACATAACCATAAGTGAATTTTATAAAAAAATCAGGTCTTCTGAAAAACTGCCCACCACTACCGTGCCATCTCCAAAGTATTTTATAGAAACATATACAGATATTCTTAAAGAGAGCGAGAGTATAATCTCTATTCATATTTCAAGTAAAATGTCAGGTACTGTAAATTCTGCAGAGATGGCAAAAAAAGAGATGCCGGGCAAAGATATAGAGATAATTGATTCTGAATATGTTCATTTACCGCTTGGTTTTTTGGTGTTAAAGGCAGCTCAACTAGCGCAGGAAGGTAAATCAAAAAAAGAGATTTTAAAAGGTATATATGACTTAAAACCAAAGATTAAAGTATTATTCGTACCAAGCACGCTGGAATATTTAAAAAAAGGTGGAAGGATTGGAAAAGCAAAGGGACTTATTGCTTCACTTTTAGAAATCAAGCCCATACTTACTATCCATGACGGCGAGGTATCTCAATTTAAAACCGTCAGAAGATGGAGCCAGGCTAAAACCGAGCTTATTGAATCTATGAAAACTATGGTAAAAAATCCCCAGAACCTTGTAGTAGCCATAGGAGATTCCGACGCAAAAGAAGATGCAGAAGAAATGTATGAAAGAATAAAAGAGACATTTAATCCTAAAAGAATATTAAGAGTGGATATCGGCACTATAGTAGGCACACACCTTGGACCTGGGGGTTTATGTGTAACTTTCTATGAGGAATAACAATAAATTTAAACAAACTGGTTTTTTCAAAAAAAAACTTAGAAAAAAAATTCAAAATAAAAGGAATAGCTTACCGGTCCTGGATAGAAAAAAAAGAAGTAAAATAATAGCAGAAAAATTTTTTAGCACTGTTTATTATAATGATTCAAACAATATCTTAATCTATTATCCTTTTAGAAGCGAGATTGATGTTACCATAATCATCAGGCAGGCACTGAAAAACAAAAAAAATATAATCTTGCCCGGAGTTTACAACCGCAAGTTAAAGCTCTTCTATATAAACAATTTAAAAAAACAGTTAGAAATGGGAGCTTATGGCATAATGGAACCTATTACCGGCTTATGTAGAGCTGCTAAAATCTCAGATATTGATTTGGTTATTGTTCCTGGATTAGTTTTTGATAAAAACTTGAACCGTTTAGGATATGGTGGAGGATTTTATGACAGACTTCTTCCACTTATTCCTGCAGGAGTAAAAAAAATAGCACCTTGTTTTGATATCCAGGTAGTCGAAAGTATCCCTGTATCGGAACATGATATTAAAGTTGATCTTTTGATTACAGACACTAACATCTATCATCCTTAAAAAATTTCTTATAAGATAAAAGTATTAAATATGAAATCCAGTAATATAAAATTAAAAAAGAAAAACAACAATACTAAAATTGCAATTCTTATCCCGGCTTACAACGAAGAGAAATATATTAAAGGAGTGATTAAGAATTGTTGTAAATACAGACTGGATATAGTCGTCGTTGATGACGGTTCAATTGATAATACCTTGGAAACGGTAAAATCAATTCCAGTTCCTAAAAATTTCAAAATAATACTCATTAAACATTCTAAAAATCTAGGGAAAGGGCAGTCACTTAAAACCGGTTTTAGTTATATTGTAAAGAATAATTATAGCGGGGTTATAACTATTGACGCAGATGGACAGCATAAGACAAGTGAAATTAAAAATTTTCTTAAAGTAATAGAAAAAGAAAATCCAGATTTAATAATCGGAGATAGGCTTGGCAATACTAAAAATATGCCTTTTACAAGATTGGCTACAAACGTCTTTACTTCATGGGTTATTTCCAATATTGCAGGCATTAGAGTCAGTGATGTGCAGTCCGGGTTCAGATATATAAGCGCCAAAGCTTTAAAGAATATCAAACTTGAAACCAAAAACTTTGATACTGAACCAGAAATAATAATCCAGGCCAGCTGGCTTGGATACAATATAAAAAATATACCTATCAGTACTATTTATAATAAAAATTTTGTCAGCTATGTTAATCCTGTTACAGATACCATTAAATTCTTCAAGTTAGTTTTTAACAGCTGCAAATGGAAGAGAAAGCTTTATAAAAAAGGGTGATTGTTACTTAAAAATTCTGATATAACTCATAAAAAACTGCTGAAATAAACTCAAGTAGATATAATAAAAATACAAATTTGCTGGAGGTTAGTTACTGCTTTCATACCAATCTTTAAGGATTCCATAATATTCTTTAATGTTCTGGTTAAAAATTAAAAGAATTATAATAATT
>JAUWQC010000219.1 GCA_030611285.1 bacterium
AAGAAAAGAATTAAAAAATTAATTACCAAGACTGTGATATATTTTATTCTCTTAGCAGTAGCGCTGAGTATGTTAATACCCTTTATCTGGATGGTTTCCACTTCTTTAATGAATGACTTAGAAGTATATCAATTCCCCCCAAAATTTATTCCCGGTAAATTTCTATGGAGCAATTACCCTGAGGCTTTAAAAGCACTTCCTTTTGATCGTTTCTTCTTTAATAGTGCAGTAACTGCAATTTTAGTTACTACGGGACAACTTTTCTTCTGCTCTATGGCTGCTTATGCCTTTTCCAGGATAGAATTCCCTGGGAGAAACAAGTTATTTATGTTATATCTTTCCACTATGATGGTACCAGGGGTGGTAACTTTAATTCCTTCTTTTATAATAATAAATAATTTTGGGTGGATAGATACTTTCTGGGCCTTAATCATACCTCTTTTAAGTAATGTGTGGGGAATTTTTTTGTTGAGACAGTTTTTTATGACCATTCCTCTTAGTCTATCTGACAGTGCCAGAATTGATGGCGCTTCAGAATTTACCATATATTCAAAGATAATTATTCCTTTATCCAAACCAGCTCTGGCGACTCTGGCTGTTTTTACTCTAATGGGAACATGGAGAGCTTTATTATGGCCGCTCATTGTAACCAGGAGTATGAAGATGAGGACTATAGAAGTCGGGATATCAACCTTTCATTCACTATATGTAACCAATTGGCCCTATCAAATGTCCGCTGCTGTGGTGGCAATGATTCCTATACTAATCTTCTTTTTCTTTGCTCAAAAATATTTTATAGAGGGTATTGCATTAACCGGGACGAAAGGATAATAAATTTTTATATTTAGAGAAAGGAGTTTTTGATGGATATATTAAATTTACTCAGAAGATATGATAAATGGTATCTTGGCGGAGGAAATAAACTTGCCTGGACTCCAACCTTCCCGCTATCTTTAAACTACCCTGGTTTCTGGGATTTTGCAAGCTATTACAACCAGAGAATAGAACCTTGCTTTACGGTTACCTTTCTTGACAAAGATGGGAATCCTTATGAACTTAATTTTTTAAATAGAACCTGGATTCCAGCTTTTTTAGAACAAAAATACTCTTCTGGAAGTTTAGAGTTTATAGAAAGAAAGATGGTACTGCCAAACGATACTCTGGTGTCCGAGGTTGAGATATTCAACAATTCTGATGAAGATGTTGAATTGAATTCGGTAATGTGGACTGCTCAAAATTCTGATTTGTTTAAGGAAGGAAAAGCCATTGAGAATATTAAATTTTCTGAGGGATTGATTTCATTTAATCAAAAGGTAGAACGAAGGTTAAGGCCAAAATTATCTTATAAATTAGCTGTATCCATGGGAGTTAATGACACCAAGTCTTATAATGTAAATTTTACAGAAAGAACCGTTAACTATCCTAACTGGTACCTTACCCCCTTTTATGAAAATTTTGAAAACGGAAGTCTGAAAAATGAGATAAAAACCGAGGGTATAACTAAAGAAGGGATGCTTTATATGGCATTACATTCCCAGCATACCATTAAAGCCAATCAAAGGATAAAAATTGTTTATGTTATGGGTATCGAAACCAGTAGAAAGATTGCCATTGAACATGTAAAAGAAAGCCTGCAATTGTTTAATCCGGTAAAACATAGTCTGAATAATTGGAAAGATTATTTTAGTTCATTACCTTTTTTTGAAACATCAAATGAATATTTTAACAGATACTACTGGTATCGTTGGTATGGACTTAGACTCCTCAAGATAGATGCAAAGGAAGGGAATTACCATTACCCTGCAATAGCTGAAGGGATAGATTATTTTCGGGTCTTTATTACCTATAGTGCTCAATGCCATATCTTTGAGACAAAATGGATGAAGGATTCATCTATAGCCAGGGGTTCTCTTTTAAATTTCTTAGAAAATCAGAAAGAAGATGGTTGTTTCATCGGACATATTTACGTTAAAGGAATTGACAAAAGAAGTTTTTATCATGCAAATTGGGGTTCAGCCTTAAAGCAGTTTCTGATGATTCACGAAGATAAGGAATATATTTCTAAGATATACCCAAAACTGAAAAAATATGTAGAATATTTTGATCGAGAAAGAGATAAAGAAAATAGTGGTTTATACGATGTAATAGACCAATTTGAAACAGGTCAGGAATTTATGAGCCGTTATATGGTAATTGATAAAAAAGCAGATATACCCGATTGGTCTAACAAAATTAGAATGAAAGGAGTTGATTCTACAACCTACATATACGAACTTA
>JAUWQC010000211.1 GCA_030611285.1 bacterium
TAGCAGCAGGAGCATAGCGATTTTGCCGTAGTACCAGTACTATGAGGATAGAGGCGACACCGATTGCCCACCAAGTAGAAATCATTTTGAAAGCCTGAATAGCCAGGAGCACACCAAGTGCAACTTGGATTCCACGAATAACAGAATTGGGTGTTACTCTTGCAATCCAACCTATGACACCGGTCACAGCGAACACTAGCCAGATAACACCCATCGCGAACCCTGATGCATAGACCATTGATGGGGACCAATGCTGAGCGATAGCCACCACAGCCAGAACCTTCATAGGTTCGATAGGCATAGGGAGCCGGTAGACAAGACCGGTAACAATATTTGCTATACCCATCATTACCAGAAACCCTGCGGGATTGAGCCCACAGACAATGATATAGCCGATGGCCAGCGGGAAGAGTGTTCCAAAGTCTCCCATAGATCCAGCCAATTCTCTTAAGTTGAACTCAAACGACTTGATTTTCATAACCTGTCTTTTCCTCAGAATTTAAAAGCATAAAATAAAATTAACTTGATATGATATTTAAGTTTTCATTATCTGTATGCCCATCATTTTGACGCCATCTTGTGTTTTCATAGATAGTATTGCTGGTTCAGTAATTAGACACTGTCCTTCTTTAAGGATAATTTTTTCTTGGTTAACTTTTGCTTCCGCTGTTCCTTTAATAACATAAAAGATTACATAAGAAAGCATTTCACAGGTTGGCATTTCTCCATCGGGTGGAAGTTCGATAATTCTTATTTTAAACTCTTTAGCTTTATAAAAGACATTTTTATCTCTCTCTTCATAGGGATATGACTTCATTGTTTTAAGATTAAATAGCTGCATTATCCTCACCTCCTATAGATTAACTTGTTTTTTATCACGCCATTCAATTAGTCGTTCTATTAATAGTTGAAATAATTAAAGACTGCTCTTTAAATAAAATAAGAAAATTCCCATCTTTCTTTTAATCCTTTAATGCCTTCTGTTATTATATTTTTGTATATCAATTACTACATTAATCTTGCCTTATTATATAGGTTTTCCTTTTCTTTTTTACTTATAAATAATTCTATCATGTAGCCTATAGTAATTACTCCGAATATACTCATAATAAGCCTTATAACAGAAAACCTCCATCCCAAGGAGGCTGTTTCAAATAGGAACATGGGAACTTTAGTCGTTGACCAAGCACCTATAAAAATAAGAATGTTGGAAAATTTTGCACCCTTTTTTATCAAAATTATGGCAATAGGGAAAGCAGCATAAAGAGGACCTGCCGCAAGGGATCCGAGGAAAAAGGCAATTAGAATTCCGATTAAGCCCGATTTCTCTCCCATAATTTTTTCCATTGTTTCCCTGGGAGTCCACACATCCATAAGTCCTAAAAGCACAAATATGGGTGGGAGTATCTTTGCCATCTCTAAAATATTTGATCCGGAAATGCTTATTGATCTTAATCCAATTTTTCGGTTAATAATAAGTAATATGATATTCAATCCCAAAATAATAATAAACCCTAAATATCTTTTGAAAATTATTTTCATCCTAGCACCACACCTATTACTAAAGCTACAATAAAGGAAAACAGATAAGCAAACGTGTTTCTCATTGTTGAAATCTTTTTACCGAAACATTTAATTTCCAGTGGCAGGGTGACTATCCCAACCATCATCAGCGTGCTTACGAATACTGCTATCTGTGCAAAACCAGCTCCATTTTTAAGGAGTATGGCAGCAACAGGAAAAGCGATAAAGCCTGGTATCAGTGTTATTGATCCGATTATTGAGGCAATAATTAAACCCTGCCAACCAGCTTTCTGGCCTAAAAGGTGGGATATAACCTCAGGATTTAGTAGGGCTAGTACCATACCCAAAAAAGCTAAAATGGTTAAAAATTGTGGTATTATATTTTCGAATGACTTCCAGGCTTTTTTTAAAGCCATTTTTGTTTTCTTTTTGTCTTTTTTATATGAAACCATAAGAAATATAATTGCCAATAAATACAAAGCATAGTTATACATATTTGTTTTCCCTTATCAAATTACCTTGTGCAATTTTTTATTTATTTAAATAGACTTGTCTGACTTTTTATCCGTATCACATGGATGATTTTTTTCGGAAATATCACCGTGACATTTCTTTATCTGTTCGGAAGTGCATTTCCCCGGTTTACCTTTGAGTCTTTCCGGATGTTCACATCTTCCTTTGCTTATTTTTTTGTCCACATTTCTCACCCCCTTTTAATTTTAGTGTTGCCGGGAAATCTTTTAAAAATTTTTCTATCTTCTCCTTATCAGATGAGTAATGCACCCAATAACCTTTTTTCTCTATCTTTACCAGACCAGCTTCCCTTAAAATCTTAAGGTGCTGGGATACAGCCGGTTGGGATATTTGTACAAAATTAACTATACCGTTAACGCAAAATATTCTACTAT
>JAUWQC010000038.1 GCA_030611285.1 bacterium
GTTACCACAGACGTAGGACCAAGGATTGTTCGCTTCGGATTTGTGGGAGATCAGAATCTATTTAGAGAGTTTAAGCAGCAGCAGGGAAAAACAGGTGGAGGTAAGTGGCTGATATATGGGGGGCACAGGCTCTTCCATGAGCCTGAAGAAAAACTCCGCACATATTTTCCCGATAATAATACGGTCGACTATAATTGGAATGGCAACACTCTTAAGCTTATTCAAAGTATTGAGCCCACCACTGGCATTCAAAAAGAAATGGAAATAAATCTGGGATCAAACAATAATAATGTCAGGATTTTACATAGACTGATTAATAAAAATCTATGGGGAATAGAAATAGCGCCGTGGGCACTTTCAGTAATGGCACAGGGTGGAAGAGCGATAATACCCCAGGAGCCTTACGGGTCCGGGGAAGAAAATCTTCTTCCGGTGCGTTCCCTGATACTCTGGTCTTATACGGAAATGAAGGACCCCAGATTTATCTGGGGAACAAAGTTTATTCAGGTAAAGCAGAATCCTGATGCAAAAACTTACCAGAAAATTGGGGTTTTAAATACACTCGGATGGGCAGCATATTACCTTAACGGACAAATTTTTGTAAAAAGGTATAATTACAATCCGGAAGCCAGGTATCCTGATTTTGGAGTAAATACAGAAATTTATACTAATCCAGAAATAATGGAGGTTGAAACACTTGGAGGTATGGAAAAGGTGCCTCCCGGGGGGTCTGTTGAGCATGTTGAAAACTGGTTTTTATTCAAAGCTGTCCTGGATGAAGATGAGGAATCTTTGAATAGTAAATTAATCCCAATAATACGGAAGACGGATATAAATTCTTAAAAGTTTATTAATTGCCACAATTTAAACTACCTTCTTACCACCTTTATAATTTCTCTTATGTGTTCGGGTGTACTGCCACAGCATGCCCCGATTATTGACGGCTTATAAGGAAGAAATTTGGCGATATTGGAAGCCATGGTTTCCGGAGTCTCGTTGTATATGGTTTTTCCCTCTACCAGTGCCGGCACTCCTGCGTTAGGCTGAAAGATAAGTCTGGCTTCTGGGTTTGCTTCTCTCATCTTTCCGGCCACACCAATCATTGAACCTGATCCTATACTGCAGTTTGCTCCAACTATATCGCTCCCTGCATTTATTAACCTGCTGGTAACATCTTCTGCTTTATTTCCCATTATAGTTACACCATTTTCATCAAAAGAAAGAGTGCAGGCAATGGGAATATCTTCCGATATTTTTCTGGTTGCTTCAATTGCAGCTAAAGCTTCATTTAAGTCTATTATGGTTTCGATTATTATCAAATCTACTTTTTTGCCTATCAGTATTTCTGCCTGCTCTGAAAATGCGTTTGCGGCATCTTCATATTTTAAGGCACCTACCGGTTCAAGCAGTTTTCCTAAAGGTCCTATATCGCCGGCAATAAATATGGGTTTCTCATCTCCGGATTTAGACCTGTATATACTTACAGCCTCTTTTGCGGCATTTACCGCATTCTCGTTTATTTTTTTAGTTTCATTCTCCAGTTTAAAAGACTTAAGTTTGATGGGAGTAGAACCAAAGGTATTAGTCTGGATAATATCCGAGCCCGCTTCAAGATAACTTAGATGAATATCTATTATCTTTCCAATATGGTTGTTGTCTATGTTTAATGAATCAGGGTATTCGGAGATACCGGCTGAAATCAGGTTTGTTCCCATAGCCCCATCGCTAACAAGAATTTTTTTATCGATAATATCCAGTAGTTTTATTTTGTGGATATTGTTATCTTTTATCATTTATTTCTTCTCTGCCATCTTGTTCTTTTAAGCATTTTTTTATGCTTTTTCTTTCTCATTTTTTTTCTTCTCTTTTTGACAACTGAACCCATAATACTTCCTTAAAAATTAGTGTCTTTATAAAGTAAAAAATTATTTTATAAATTTTTGAAAATGTTATCCTTGTAACAGGTAAGCTATTATACCAGAAATAATTCTGTTATTAAATTAATAACTTGAAAAAATTTAATGCAAAATTGGAATATTTGTAAACAATGCCCTGGTTTATTTACCAAAATGGCCTTTAATATTTATCAGAAATATAATTAAAAAATGAATTTCTATTGACATACAATATATAGTGTATTAGTATATATAAGTACACAATATAATGAGTTAATTTAAATATTCAAGAAGATTGTAATTATATATTTATAAAGGCAAAATAAGTTATCAGATTGTTTTCTTTAGTGTTTTTATTCACTTTGTGATAAGAATTTAGCCTTAAAATAAAGAATCATATATCCGGTGGCCGACTTAATTTATTAAATTGTTTAATTATAAATTTGGGAGTATTAATTAATGAAAAAAACGAAAAGGCCCGACAATAAAGAAATTCAGGATAATTATTACCTCAATAAAAAAATCAATCTATCAGAAAATGCCATAAAAGTTCTGGAAAGAAGATACTTAAAAAGAGATGAAGAAGGAGTCCTGCTGGAAAAACCTGGAGATATGTTTGTAAGAGTTGCCAGAAATATAGCCTCTGCAGAAAAGAAGTATGGTAAAACAGAAGAAGAAGTAAAAGAGATTGAAAAGCAGTTTTTTAATATTATGACAGACCTTGATTTTCTTCCAAATTCTCCGACGCTTATGAATGCCGGGAAAGAACTTCAACAATTAGCTGCCTGCTTCGTTCTTCCGGTAGGTGATTCTATGAATGATATTTTTGAAGCGCTGAAGGAAACTGCGCTAATCCAGAAATCGGGCGGCGGAGTCGGGTATTCATTTTCAAATATAAGACCGAGAAATGATATAGTTCTTTCCACTAAAGGAGTTTCCAGCGGCCCCGTATCTTTTATGACTGTTTTTAATGCCGCCACTGATACTATAAAGCAGGGTGGGACAAGGAGAGGCGCAAATATGGGGATACTGAGAGTAGACCATCCTGATGTTTTGGATTTCATTACCTCAAAAGATAATAATGAAAAATTGACTAATTTTAATATCTCTGTTGGAGTGACTGAAGTATTTATGAGAGCAGTTGAGAATGATGACGAGTATGAAATTATAAACCCGAGAACTAAAGAGGTAGTGGATAAGTATAGAGCAAAGGAAGTGTTCGGAAAAATTGTTGAACATGCATGGAAGAATGGCGATCCTGGTATTATATTTCTGGACAGGTTAAACAAAGATAATCCAACTCCAAACCTGGGACAGATTGAAAGCACCAATCCATGCGGCGAGCAGCCTCTGCTGCCCTATGAAGCGTGCAATCTGGGGTCCATAAATCTGGCGCATATGGTAAAAGAGGAAGAGGGCATAAAAAAAGTAGATTATGATAAATTAAAAAAGACCACCCACACAGCAGTGAGGTTCCTGGATGATGTCATTGATATGAGCAAGTACCCGCTGGAAAAAATAAAGAAGGTGGCGCGTGGGAATAGAAAAATAGGCCTGGGGGTAATGGGATACGCCGATCTGCTTATAATCCTCGGTATCCCCTACAATAGCGAGGAGGCTCTGGAACTTTCCCAGAGGGTTATGAGCTTCATTCAGGATGAATCCAAAAATGCATCAAGAGAACTGGCTAAAGAAAGAGGAGTATTTCAAAACTTCAAAGGCAGTATATATGATAGTCCTGATGGTTATGAAATTAGAAATGCGACAACTACAACCATTGCTCCTACCGGGACTTTAAGTATTATTGCTGACTGCTCAAGCGGGGTGGAACCATTGTTTGCCATATCCTTTGTTAAAAACGTTATGGATAATGACAGACTTTTGGAAGTTAACAAATATTTTAAAAAGATAGCAACAGATGAAGGTTTTTACAGCAAAGAGGTAATGGAGAAGATAGCAGAAAGCGGTAATCTTAAGGATATTGATGAAATTCCTTCAGAATATAAGAGGATATTTGTTACGGCACATGAGATATCTCCAAAATGGCATGTGAGAACTCAGGCGGCTTTTCAAAAATTTGTAGATAATGCAGTGTCCAAGACTGTTAATTTTCCCAGCAGTGCTACAGTTCAGGATGTAGAAAATGCATATATGCTGGCTTATAGACTGGACTGTAAAGGTATAACTATTTTCAGAGATAAGAGTAGAGGTACACAGGTACTCCAGGTGGAAGGAAGGAAAAAAAGTAAAGAAAAAAATGTAAAAGTCGGTATTGGCAGGAAAGAAATAGAAAAAAGAGTAAAGAGTTATCCGGAGGAAAAATCAAAAGAGGAAGGAAAAGAAAAAGAGGTTAAATTAAAACCCAGGCCGAGACCGGAAGTTACCAGTGGTATGACCAAAAAATATAAAATAGGAGGTTGTGGGAAACTTTATGTGACTGTAAATTCAGATGAAAATGGCATCTGTGAAGTATTTATCAATACCGGTGAAGAGGGATGCACTGCCCTGACTGAAGCTGTGGGCAGACTTATAAGTATCGCTATTAGATCAGGCATTGATATTGAATCAGTGAAGAAACAGGTGAAAGGGATAAGATGTATAACCTGTATCGCTGATCCGGAAACCCATGTTCTTTCCTGTCCCGATGCAATGAGCAAGGCCATAGATTTTTATCTAAGTGGGTCCAATAAGTTTGATTTAGATATTACAAGTGGTCCCAGGTCGGTTATGATATGCCCCGAGTGCAGTGGAATAATGGAGCCTGAGGGGGGCTGCTATATTTGCAGGAATTGCGGTTACTCTAAATGCTCTTAATCTTTTTTCTAATCTTTTAAAATCTTATCCAGGGATGCTTTATATATACCGTAATCGCCTTCTGTAAATAAAACAATTCGTACAAGCTCAATTTCCGGATGTTCTTTTAGAAAACCAGTGATGGTTTTAAGAGCAACTATCGAAGCTTCCTTTATAGGATAACCAAAAACCCCGGTGCTTATTGAAGGAAATGAAACACTTTTAATTTTATTCCGGGAAGCTAGAAGTAAGCTATTTTTATAGCACTCACTAAGATCTTCAGGATCGCTTTTACTGCCGCTGTAAACAGGACCGACAGTATGGATCACATATTTTGCTTTAAGATTATATCCTCTGCTCAGTTTTGCTTCACCTGTCCGGCAGCCTCCAAGAGTCCTGCATTCTTCCCACAGCTTCGGCCCTGCTGCTCTGTGAATTGCGCCGGATACTCCTCCACCTGGAGAAAGAGCTTTATTTGCTGCGTTGACTATTGCTTCTGTATCCTGTCTGGTTATATCATCAGCTGCAAGTTCCAGAATTGAATTTTCAATTTTATATTTAGCGGACATGTGTATTTTTATCTTTAAATTTAATTATTCTGGAAACTTCAAAAGAAATATCATCTACTGCCTTTATCTTCCCATAAGATTTACATAAGTTTTTTACTTCAACTACAGCTTCGCTCATAAATTTATATTAATGTTCTTCTGAATTTAATTTTACAAATTATAACTATATTTTTATCATCAATCAACGAAATGTTTAATTTAAATTTAATGGCTAAATTTGGGATTTATTATTTTTATTTTTTTAATTTAATTTGTCTTCTTTAAGAACTGTAACATCAGAAAATTATGTTATTTTTAAAAACTTAAAATAAAAAATTAAAAAGAGATAGCTATTTCAGCCTATTTGAGGTTAATTTGCTTAATTTCTAGGGGATAGAAGTTTGGTGTAGTTAATTTATCTTGCAAAAATTATAGCATATCTATAACAAATTATGGGTATAATATTTATTTTAGCTAATGGTTCGAATCCTCCCTCCCCAGCCAATATCGAACTAACCTCAAATGCTTCTATTTTTAATTTAACATTAAGACTTCTTTTGGTTTTCTAAATAATATATTGTTTTTTGTTCAATTTTATGATATGTTCATTATCACTGAACATTCTATAATAATGAACAAAAGGAATATAAAATGATTAATAATGTTGAAAATAATATTTATAATCTTGCAATTAATGAATTTAATAAGGATAAAGAGATCAAACTAGAAATAGAAGTCGAAGAAAAAGAAAAAATCGTTAACGGTTTTAGATTTGATAAATTAGTAAAATTTAGATATCTAAAAAAAAATTTACTATATTGTGTTGAAATAAAACCTAATATTAACAATACAATTATTGCTTTACTATTACATCGTAAAGAAACTTTACCACATCTACTTCTTCTAATAACGAGGTATGTAAATAATAATAAAGCTGAAGAATTGAAGAAAAATGGAATTCAATTTATAGATACTGCAGGTAATGCCTATATAAATTATTATCCCATATATATTTTTATTAAGGGTAATAAACCCCCTGATATACTTTTCAAAAATAAAACACACCGTGTTTTTGAACCAAGTGGATTAAAAATTATTTATGCTTTATTATGCAACGCTGATTTGGTAAAAAAACCATATAGGTATATTGCAGAGATTACAAATGTTGCTTTAGGTACAGTAGGATGGACTATTAATGATTTAATTAATTTAGGATTTGTAGTAGAAATGGGTGATAGAGGTCGAGAACTGTTGAAGAAAGAAGAATTATTTAGAAGATGGTGTATAGAATATAATGAAAAATTAAAGCCAAAATTATTAATAAATAAATTTACAGGACCTGAAAATTGGTGGATTCATTATAAATTGAATCCAGAATATGCTCAATGGGGTGGGGAAATTGCTGCTAATAAATTAACTAAGTATATAAAACCTCAGAATATTATTATTTATGCTGACCGCAAAAAATATCAAAATATTGTAATTGAAAATAAGTTACGAAAAGATATTAATGGAAATATTGAATTTTTTGAGAGATTCTGGAAATTTGGTAGAACAAACGAATTTAAAGAAATAGTTGATCCAATTTTAATCTTTGCAGATTTGATTAATGCTGGTAATCAAAGAGATGTAGAAACAGCTAGGATAATTTATGAAAGATATATTAATAGACATCTCGGGGAAGCTTGATAATTCATATATTGCTGCAATCAAAGAAATAAAAAAAATAGCTGATTCCCTTAAAATACCATTTTTTATAGTTGGTGCATTAGCAAGAGATATTATAATGGAATATTTTTATGAAATTAAAGCACCCAGAATGACGATGGATATTGATTTGGGAATTAGAGTTTCAAGTTGGAACCAATTTGATCAATTAATTAATACCTTAGAATTGTCTGGAGACTTTAAAAAATTAAAAGAAAGACATAGGGTTATTTATAAAGATATTATAATTGATACAGTTCCCTTTGGAAGTATATCCGACAAAAATGAAAAAATAAGTTGGCCACCTGAGAATGAAGTTGTCATGTCTGTTATAGGATTTAATGAAGTTTATAATAATTCAACTTTAGCTAGATTGCAAAATAATCCAATATTAGATGTTAAAATACCAACTCTTCCAGGTTTAGCAATATTAAAGTTAATTGCATGGAAAGATAACTATCCAAATAGATCAAAAGATGCAGAAGACTTATTATTCATTATGAAGAATTATGAAAGTGCAGGGATTTCTAATAAGTTGTATGAAACAGAATTACAATTATTAGAAAGTGTAGCATTTGACATTCAAATAGCCGGAATTGTTTTATTAGGGAAAGAAATGAGTAAGATATGTAAGAACAAAACAATTGAATATTTAAGAAAAATTATAGACGAAGAAACTTCTGAGAATTCAAATTATAATTTAATTAAAGATATGTTGCTTACAAAAAGAGGTGATTTTAATAGAATTTTATTTTTATTAAGAAAATTAAAAGATGGTATTTATAATAAAAGTGTAATCATAATGTAATATTAATAATAAATTGATGGAACCACCAAAATGATTAGAACTCAAATACAATTGACTGAGGAGCAGTATAAAATGTTGAAAGAGATTTCAGCAAAGAAAAACACTTCTATTGCTGAAGTTGTAAGGGAATGCATAGCTTATTACTCTACCAGTAAATGTATGATTAGTAACAAAGAGAAATACAGAAAAGCGATAAATTCAATAGGAAAATTTAAATCAAGTAAAAAAGATATTTCAATCAACCACGATAAATATTTAGCTGAAGACTTTAAGAAATGAGTATATTCATAGACACAAGTGCTTTTTTTGCAATTTTAGATTCCGGGGATGAATTCCATAAAGAATCTAAAAATGCTTTTTTAAAGTTAATAGGCAGCAAGGAAATATTTCATAGTTCTAATTATATAATAATTGAAACTATGGTATTGGTTCAGAATAGGTTAGGTTTGAATGCACTTAGAGCGTTCCAGGATGA
>JAUWQC010000003.1 GCA_030611285.1 bacterium
TTTTTTATAAATTTTAATAAATTTTAAGTATAGGGGTGATTAAAATAGCCAGGTTAATCAGTGGGACTAGAATCTCACAGGACATTAAAAATGAAATAACCGAAGAAGTAAAAGAGATGAAAAGGACAAAAGGAATTGTGCCGGGTCTTTCGGTAATACTTGTGGGGGATAATCCTGCTTCGAAAGTGTATGTGAGAAGCAAACAGAAAGGATGTGAAGAGGTTGGTTTTAAATCTGAAACTATAAGAATGGATAAGAGCGCGCCTACCGAAGATGTATTAAAGGAATTAGATAGATTGAATAACAGGGAAGATATTCATGGTATTTTGGTTCAACTTCCATTGCCGGAACAGATAGATAAAGCAAAGGTTCTGGAAGCAATATATCCTGAAAAAGATGTGGATGGATTTCATCCTGTAAATATAGGAAAGTTGGTAACCCAGCAAAAGTGTCTGGTGCCGGCAACACCCTTGGGTATTATAGAAATGTTAAAAAGAGAAAATATAGTAATAAAAGGCAAGAATGTTACTGTGGTGGGCCATAGTGAAATAGTCGGAAAACCTGTGAGCCTGCTTCTTTTAAATGAATGGGCTACGGTTACTATATGCCATATTGAAACCAGAGATCTAAAAATTCATACCATAGATGCGGATATCCTGATCGTAGCTACCGGCGTATCATATTTAATTAAGGGTGATATGGTTAAAGAGGGGGCTGTGGTTATAGATGTAGGAATCAACAGGATTACAAAAGATAAGGCGAACCAGGAACTCCTGGAATGGAGAAAAGAGGACTTTGAAAATAAAGGCGCTACATTAATTGGGGATGTAGATTTCCTAAGAGTAGAACCTAAGGCTAGCTATATATCACCGGTACCGGGTGGAGTAGGACCTATGACCATTGCTATGCTGCTCAGCAATACGTTGAAGGCAGCAAAGAATATTGTTGGTATGAAATAGAAACCGGATAATTAAGAGTCATTCATATATTTCTTCAATATTTTTTCTCCCCTTAATCTTAAGAATGTATCCAGGACTTCCTGATATCTTTCACATATTGGTTTGCTGTTGTCTTTGTAAATAAGGATAGAAGAATAAGCACAGCCGCCCCCGCAAAGAGGAGCAAATTTACAGGTCCTGCATTTTTTAATATTAAGTATGGTTCTTTCTGTCCATAACTTTTTTTTATCAGGGTAGAATTCAAGTTTGGGACTGAATTTTCCAATAGCATAATCAGGATTTCCTATAGATTCCCCGCAGGCATATATATATCCGTCAGGGCAGAAGATATTAAGTTCCAACAGGTTGCTCTCACAGTTAATAAATTTGGGAGAGACGTTCGGTGCACCTTTTACTAAATCTAGTATATGTCGTAATGGTTTGAACTTGTAAAAGCCAAATGCATCTTCCACCGCTGGGTATTTATCATATACTTTAATCAATCTCTCCAGTAATTTTTCCTCGGGAATTATTATATTATCATAATCCAGGGTACTGTGATCTGTAACCAGTGCCAGCATAATGTTAAAATCTGGATGTTTTATCCAGTTCTTCTTAGAAATATATTCATACAAATCAGGAAGATATTCTATATTGGTACTATCAATATTTACCCTAACGTTAGTATGAATGTTATTTTTCAGAAGTAAATCTATGCTTTCAGATATTTTATCAAAACTTCCTTTGCCGGAAGGAAACTTTCTACGTTTGTTGTGGATTTCAGGAGGGCCATCAACGGTTATTTGAAGCATTCGTATTTTTTCTTTTACTGGTAGTAATATGTCAATGAAATCCTTAGCCATTACCCCATTGGTGACTATGGTTATAAGGGCATCTTTTTCTTTGGCAAATTTAAGAATCTTTTTTACGAGAGGTTTGCTTTTTAAAAGTAAGGGTTCACCGCCAAATAATTCCACAGAGTCAACTTTACCGGATTTTTCTTTTGATATTTCTTCTGCAGCATTTATTGCATCATCCAAGATTTTAATGCTCATAAATTTATTGGGATTGGAAGGCAGGTCCCTTTGAAAGCAGTAAATACATCTCAGGTTGCATTGGTAGGAAGGACAGAATACAAATCGCAGTAGTCCTGAGGATACTTTTTTTATATAGTTATTATAAAGCTCAACTAGTATTTCATCTTCTTTTTTTAAATCATAATAAAGGTAACCTCTCTCAATAAGATTTGAGAGAGGTTCAGTATCAATGTTATTAAATTTTTTACCTTCAACTAAACTCCAGATATCATTTTCTATAATATCCAGCGCACCGGTTAAAGTATTATTTATAAGAGTATACCTGGAGTTTATTCTATGAGAGTAATTATAACCGCTTTGAAATAACTTCATTTATAAATTACGAGTACAATTATTATGACCAATTCCACCAGAAGCACCATACCCAGCAGCACATAGGACTAACGTCATCTTTTAGTCCTATCAGAGTTAAGTCCTTATTCCAGAGGTTTTTAGTCTTGTTAATAGATTTCAATTGAGGCCTCCTTTCTTAGAAGTTGTTTCTTCTTTTAGCATTATACCAGATTAATAATAAAAAAATAATTATTTTAATAGTTTCAGTATATATTTTAAATTTATCTTAAAAATAAATAAAAATTATTTATTTTTATTACAAACATTATTTGAATTATTAGAAGTGTCAAAAATAGAATATACATCAGTATTTTAGGAAAGATACGGCTGTAAATCTTATCTGGATTAGTTTTAATAATCGAGTTAATCCTGTTTCTTAGTCTCACTTGACTGAATAAGCCATGAGGTGTGAATTGGAAGCTTTGTCCTGGTTGATAGGTGGGTTTTAAAGTTGAAATAGATCTTATTTTTAGAATAATATTAAGAATATTTTTAGCTATTTTTTTTACCGGTTTTCCAGTATATTTCACCACGAGTTTATCGCTATCTTTATCCTGCTCAGTTCTAATTAATGAATATGCAATATAGGAAAAGGGATTAAAAAAGAGTAAGTCTCGTAATATCAATGCAATCCAGCCAATAAGATTGTCATTTCTTTTAATATGTGATAATTCGTGTTGAATTAAAACCTCTTTTTCGTCAGTATTTAGCATATCTATTAATTTGGGAGAAAGAACCAGTGCAAAATTTTTAATTCCTATTATGAAAGGTGAGAAGTAATGCCTATGGGTCAAGCTTACGTAAGGAGCTTTTGTTTTTGTTTTTTGAGTATAGTCATCTATAATGGTATAAATCTCAGGAATCTCTTTTCTACCAACTATATCTTCGTGTGCTAAATTTCTATAAAAGAGATAAAGAAGAACCCATCTTACAACTAATATTGTGATTATACTAATTATTATTAATAATAGAACTAAATAGTTTATGTCAGAAAAGACTGCTGGACCTCTTTCAAATTCTTTAAACGTATTAATAATATTATTTGGGTCAGGTAACCTAATTAAACCTATAATAGGATCTGATTGGGAATATGGTTTATCAATTTTTTCAGAAATAATTATAAACGGTTTTATAAGTGGTAGGAAAAAAAATAAAATCCTGATATTCGAATCTTTTATCCTGAAAATAAATAAGAAGAATAGAACTAAAACCAGACTCACAAAACTATCATAAATAATTGGTAAAATATAATTTGTTAATATTTCTAATAAAACCATTAAATACAAATTATATAGAATTTATTGCTATTGTATTACTAAAAAATAAAAAAATTAGTATTATCTATCATACTGATATTAATCTAAGATTATAAAAAGTAAAAAAATTTTATCCCTTAAGATTTTTTATTATGATTTACCTCTAAGAAATTTCTTGAATCTTCCATAAAATATTAGGCTAGTTTATCCAAAATAGGAAAATCTTATTAAGATTTTCCTATTTCTTTTAATAATCTTTCTATGCCTTCTTTGGAAATGTTTTTACTGTCAGATAAAAATTTGGAAACCATGCCACTTGTACTTTCCTCAAGCAATTTATCTGAAACTGATTTTATTATACTTTTTGAAAGTTCTTTTTTATCAACTGCTGCAGAATAAATATAGGTTTTTGCAGTTTTATTCTGCTTCAGAAGCCCTTTTTCTGCCAGGGTAGTCATTGTTGACATTACGGTTGTGTAAGGGATAAATCCATGATCCTTGCTTTCAATTTCCTTTCTTAGCATATCCTCATGTACTTCTCTTACTGTTACTTTGCCTTTTACCCATGCAATCTTCATTATATCAGCTTCTAAATTGCTTATACTATTAAGGCCATTTATTCCAATTTCTCCTGATTTTTTCTTAATTTCACCAGTCTTTGTCGTCTTTATCACCTACCTTTCTTAAAAATTTTATCAATTAGCTAACTGTATTCTCTATTAAAAACGTGGAATACTTTATACTATTTTTAAGTAAAAATCAAATTATCTTATAAACTTATATTACTGGACAATATTTGAATGATTACCTAATTTATTTTAACATAAAATACCAATAGATATGATATTAATATTAAATATTAATTTTTTATATTTTTTATTATAACATATTATAAATAGGAAATAAAGGCTTCCTTCAGGAAGATGATGATTAGATAAGTCTTTCTAAACTCTACAAAAATTAATATAATATTACGGATATTGTTTAAGAAAGCTCATTTATAAGAAAATTAGAGCAGACAAATAAAAATTTCTTAAATGGATTACAGGAGAAGAGTATATCATGGAAAATGGAAAGATTAAAATAATTATTGAGCCTATAGGAAAAAGGATATTTCTGAACAAACCGGTATGTGGACTTAAAGCAATTATTGATGCCGGGTTGGGTATAAAATCAGTCTGCGCTGGAAAAGGAACCTGTGGCAAATGCAGAATAGTTATTTTAAATAAAGAAAAAAAGCCAGCTAACAAAAAAGAACAGGAAATATTAAGCCCTGACGAGATTGATAATGGTGTTAGACTGGCGTGTCAGCAAATTTTCGATAGGAATCTCATTATATATATACCTTCATCATCATTGAGTGAGGAGCAGAAACTTCAGGTTAAGGGCGAGGAGAAGATTATTGAAGTAGATCCTGTCTGCAATAAATATTTTGTAAAATTAAAAGAGGCTGATCTCGGAGATTTAGAATCTGATTTTAGTAGAATCAAAAGTTTTCTTAAGAATAAATATAACCTGAAGGTTAATTCAATTGATTACAGGTCACTGGTTGAAATGCCTTCTATTATCAGGAATAACTCATGGGAAATTACGGTTACAGTAAGAAATGATGAGATTATTCTGATTGAAGGAAAGGATAGGACAAAAAATAATTTTGGTCTGGCCATTGATCTGGGAACAACAAAAATTGCTTTTCTGCTTGTCGATTTGGTGACTGGAAAAACAATTGACAGCAAAGGAGTTATGAATCCCCAGGTTAGTTATGGGGAAGATGTAATGAGCCGCTTAAATTTTGCTATGCAGAGCCAGGATAATGCAAATAAGATTCAGAAGGTAGTAGCAACTAAAATAAATGAAGCAGTAAGTGAACTTTGCAGGAAAAATAATTTAACGCATAAAGAAATAACCGAGATGACTGTTGTTGGCAACACTGCTATGCATCACCTGCTGCTGGGATTGCCTGTGAATCAGCTGGGGTTGTCTCCATTTGTTTCGTTGACTAATGACTCTTTACAAATTAAAGCCAGAGAAATTGGAATTAAAATTGCGCCCGGCGGATATATTTTTTTACCGCCTCCAATAGCAGGATTTGTAGGATCTGACCATTTAGCTGTGATCCTGGCCACAGAAATACATAAAAAGAAAGGTAACTACCTGGGTATTGATATCGGAACCAATACTGAAATTGTATTAAAAAGCGGAAAGAAAATCACCAGTGTTTCTACTGCATCAGGTCCAGCATTTGAAGGAGCACATGTCAAATATGGTATGAGAGCAGCGCCGGGCGCCATAGAGAGAGTATTAATTGATTCTAAGACTCATATACCGTCTGTCCAGACCATTAATGATATAAAGCCTGTCGGTATTTGCGGTTCCGGGATTTTAGACGCAATAGCAGAACTGTTAAAGGCTGGCATAATAAACAGGAACGGCAAATTTAAAACTGATTTGGATTGTGTGCGCAGAGATAGCAAAGGAGAGTTTAGCTATATACTGGCGCCTTCAGGTGATGATAACAGGAGAAGAGAAAATAGTAATGTCCTGGAGAATGGTAAGTGTTTTACTAAGCGGTGTGGAGAAAAAGATATTTCAATAAACCAAAAAGACATTGTAGAAATTCAACTGGCAAAAGGGGCAATAAGAGCTGGTATTGAAGTATTACTTGAACATGCAGATATAAGCTTTAAAGATATAGACAGAATAATAGTTGCAGGCGCTTTTGGATCTTATATAGACCCTAAAAATGTTATTAATATTGGTATGTTCCCCAATGTTCAGTTAAGGAAAATCAGGCAGGTCGGCAATGCCGCAGGGGTTGGAGCAAAGATGATTTTAATTTCTAAAAAGCAGAGGGCAAATGCTGAAAAAATAGCTAAAAAAATTGGATATCTTGAACTGGCTGTATTTCCCAGTTTTAATAATCATTTCATAAACAGTATGCAGTTCCCCGCGCCTGATGAAATAATTTAAATAGATATTCTCACATTCCTATTTTTGTTTATTTAATTCATAGCACTTCTGTATTTATAAATAATATAATAGTCATTTATGTATTTGCAAAATTATACAATAATACAATTAAATAATTACTTGGAAAAATAGCATATTTTTAATAAAATTTATCTTACTAAGAAATAGCAAGGAAAATTTAGACCATAGATTTTAATAAATGTTTTTAAATTTTACACAAAAAAAGAAAAAAGTTCTTTTATTTTTTATAAATATATTTATATGTGTTGCCATCATTTTATTAGTGTCTCCTTTAGTCAGCTGCGGAGCTTCTGGTACAGTTGATGAGATGAAGATTGCCGCTGATAGTAAAAAACTTATGGTCGGAAGTGATACTACTTATAAGCCTTTTGAATTTAAAGAAGATGGAAATGTTGAAGGTTTCGATATAGATATTGCCAGAGAAATAGCAAAAAGAATGGATAAAGAGATAGAGATAATACCTATTACGTGGGACAGCACTTACCAGATTCCAGAAGATTTAAAGTTAGATATGATAATTTCAGCTGTTCCAATAACTGATGAAAAAGAAAATATGGTTGATTTTTCCAGTCCTTATTTTGTAATGGAATATATGTTGGTTACTTTAAGCGAAACTGATATTAAAATTAAGGAAGATTTAAATGGTAAGGTTATTGGAATTTTAAAAACCGAAAAAAATTGTCTAAGCGAAGATTATTTGCTTAATTATAAAATTGAAAGTTATGATGATATTTTGACAATGTTCGATAACCTTGGAAACAAAAATGTTGATGGGGTCTTAATCTCGCTGCCTATCGGCGTTAATATGCTGCTTGAAAATAAAGGAATTTATATTGTACTGGAAGTTGTAAAATCTAATAAAGAATTTGGCATTGTATTCAGTAAAGGAAGTGCTTTAAAGGAAGAAGTTAATAGAATCTTAGAAGAAATTAAAGAAGACGGCACTTATGATGATATTTACAATAAGTGGTTTAATTATAACTTTTAAGCGCCAGGCTATTTTTTTTATTTTTCTAAAATAAAACAATTTTTGCATTCAATTGCTGGTCCAGCTGAAATTTTATTAAAATTATTAGCGGTAACCAGGATTATATAATTTTAGACGTAAGAACACCTGATGAATTATTACTTATTGCCGTAGCGGTGTCAGAAGTAGAAATGCAGCTAATATTTTAGTGGAAAATGGTTTTACACAAATTTATGATATGGGCGGAGTCCTCGATTGGATAGATAAAGGATATCCTGTAATTGAAGAAGAATAATTTATATAATCTATCAGGTGAAATAAAGAACCGTCTACCAGAAAAAATGAAAGAAAAAAGCAAGAGATTAAAATTAGAAGAATTTCTTAATATAAATATTAAAAATATCATCAAAGATGATGCCAGGCTTATAGTGGAAGATTTGAGAGATGAACTGGCAAAGCATAATTATTATTACTATATTAAAGATAATCCTATTATAAGTGATCACCAGTATGATACGCTGCTCCGCAACCTCTCAATGATTGAAAAAAAATACCCGGAACTAATAACAGAAGACTCTCCCACCCAGAGAATTGGAGCACCCCTGGAAGGAGGTTTTAGTACCGTAGAACATGGAGAGAGGATGCTGAGCCTACAGGATGCATTTGACTATCAGGAACTGAATGATTTCCTTACCCGTATATACAAGGATCTTAAAAGAGGTGAAAATGAAGTAGAGTTTATCTGTGAGCTAAAAATAGACGGGTCAGCAGTCGCGCTGGTGTATGAGGACGGAAAATTTGCGAGGGGCACAACCAGGGGGGACGGTGTCCTGGGTGAGGATATAACCTCCAATTTAAAAACTATAAGGGCAATTCCCTTAAGGCTGTTTAGAAAAACAGGCCTAAAGATTCCGTCAAGATTGGAAGTAAGGGGAGAAGTCTATCTTGCTAAGGATGAATTTAAAAGAATAAATGAAGAAAGAGAGGAGGAGGGACTTGCCACTTTCGCTAATCCCAGAAATGCCGCTGCGGGGGCACTCCGGCAAATAGATCCCATAAATACTGCCAGCAGGAGATTGAATATATTTATATATGGCGCAGTTGCTTCAGGTGAGCTTGATATTTCAAGCCATTATGAAATGTTAAATTATCTTGTGGATGCTGGACTGAAAATAAATCTGAATATAAGAAAGGCAGCAAGTCTTAAAGAGATTAAAAGATATCTTGAAAGCTGGGAAGAGAAGCGGAAAGACCTGGCCTACGAAACGGATGGGGTTGTTATAAAAGTAAATGATTTTGCCTATCAGCGAAAGTTGGGCCAGACCTCCAGAAACCCCAGATGGGCCATTGCCTATAAATTCCCTCCAGAAGAGGAAGTTACGCGTATTCTGGATATAAAGGTCAGTGTTGGCAGGACCGGGGCGTTAACTCCGGTGGCAGTCCTCAGGCCGGTAACAGTGGCAGGGTCTACTATCTCCCATGCCACTCTGCACAATGAAGATGAGATAAGAAGAAAAGATGCCAAAGTAGGTGACTGGGTGGTGTTGCATAAGGCAGGAGATGTCATCCCTGAAATTGTAAAAGTTATAAAAGAAAGAAGAGACGGCAGCCAGAAAGAATTCAAGATGCCCGAGAAGTGTCCTGTGTGCGGATCTGACGTTATAAAACCTGAAGGGGAGGTGGCACTACGGTGTACTTCAATGGCATGCCCTGCCCAGCAGTACGAGAGGATTGTTCACTTTGCTTCAAAAGGGGCTATGGATATAGGAGGGCTGGGGCCCGCCATTGTAGAGAAGTTCCTGGATAAAAAGTTAATCAAAGATTCAGCGGATATTTATTACCTGAAGTATGATGATATTTTTTCACTGGAAAATTTTAAAGAAAAGTCGACTAAAAATCTGCTTGGCGCAATAGAGGAAAGCAAGAAAAAACCATTGTCAAGACTTCTTTTTGCAATGGGAATCAGATATGTCGGCTCCCATACTGCGAATGTGCTTACAAGAGTGTTTGCGGACCTTGACAGTTTAATGCACGCAAGATACCAGGAAATTGAAGAAATAAAGGAGATTGGGCCAAAAATAGCAGAAAATATAATTTCCTTTTTCGAACAGGAGCAAAATCTTAAAGTAATAGAGAAATTAAGAAAAGCCGGTGTCAATTTCAGCTCGGAGCTAAAAAAGGTTTTAAAGAAGGAAGCATTTGCAGGCAAGACATTTGTTCTTACCGGCAAATTGAATGATTTTTCAAGGGACGAGGCTGAAGAGATTATTGAAAATTTTGGGGGAAGGGTTACTTCAAGTGTCAGCAAAAGCACCAATGCTGTTCTTTTAGGCGAGAGTCCCGGAAGTAAACTGGATGATGCCCGAAGGTATAATATCAGATTAATATCTGAAGAAGAATTTAAAAAAATGATAAAAGAATAATTTTTTATAAGTTTTTAAATATGACTGGCAATAAATTAAAAGAGAAAAATTCAACAGAAAAACAGTACAATGTTTTAAATATAAAGTGGAATGCCCTTGATGCTGTAATCTCCTTAATATTTTTAACGGTTGTACTTGTAGGCATTTATTTTGGTTCTGCAAAACTGTTTGAGGTACTGGCCGGCAAGCAATTTTTTAACTCTTCTAATATGGGCAATATAAGTTTTACTGTGTTATATGGAATTCAGATAGTGCTTATGCTGGGGGTGGTCTGGTTTTTTGCCATATTCTGGAGGAAGGCAAGTTTTAGGGATCTGGGACTGAGGTATTACAGTATCGCAAGAACCATCTGGTACTCTTTTCTTTCACTGCTTGCTATTTTTTTTGTCAGCTTCCTGTATGTGTTTTTAATGAATTCACTGTTTGGGATAGAAGCCCCTGCAAGCAAGATTGAAATACTGGTCGAAAACAGAAGCATATCAAGTAATATTCTGTTTGTAGTAGTGACGGTGATTGCCCCTTTTAGCGAAGAAGTTTTTTTCAGGGGATTCTTGTACTCAGCGTTTAAGAAAAGCTGGGGGGTCAATGTTGCCCTGCTTTTGTCCTCTTTTTTATTTGCTATAGTTCACCTGGAATTATATGCTTTCATACCTCTTGTGATTATTGGCTGGCTTCTGGCTTATTTATTTGAAAAGACAAAATCTTTGATTCCAGCAATATTCCTGCATGGAGTGTACAACCTTATTCTAATATTGATTTTAATGAGAGAGATTGAAATTATAAAAATGTATTAATAGGGAAAAATATTTGTTAAAATGTTATGAAAACCCGCCAGGAACCTCCCGTCCGCTTGCGACGGGGATGAATTGGCCGGTATAGATTGTTAGTACCTGTGATTCTTCAAAAAAGGATAGTTTATGGAAAGAATTTCTAAAGATGATGTGAAGCGTGTAGCAGAACTGGCGGAACTGGAATTTGGTGAAAAGGATATAGAAAAAATTGCCTCTCAACTGGACAGGATACTGGACCACGTTGCAAATGTAGGCAGTGCAAATACCGAAGGAATTCCGCCGACATCACATATACTGGATATAAAAAATGTTTTCAGGGAGGATATGGCAGAAGAGTCAGTTACTCAGGAGTCCGCGCTTAAAAATGCCCCCGATGAGGCAAATGATGGCTTTAAAGTGCCAAAGATAGACTAGTAAGGAGGAATTTTGGAAATTCATTATCTTACTGCTCACCAGCTTAAAGACAGGCTGGAAAAAGGGCAGATATCCTGCACTGAGATTGTTAAGAGTATCTATTTAAGAATTGAAGAGGTTGAGGACAGGCTAAATTCATATATCAGACTGGAGAAGGAAAGTGCCTTATCCAGGGCAGGGGAAGTAGATAAGCTTATAAGCGCCGGAAGTGATATAGAAGATTTTATGGGCATGCCAGTTGCTGTAAAAGATAATATATGTACCAAAAATATAACTACAACCTGCGCATCCAGAATTTTAGAAAACTATATCCCTATATATAATGCTACGGTAATTGACAGACTGGAAAGCCGGAATTATATACTGGCTGGAAAGGCAAATATGGATGAGTTCGCAATGGGCTCATCCAATGAGAACTCCTATTTTGGTACTGTTAAAAACCCATGGGATACTGACAGGGTTCCGGGTGGGTCCAGCGGCGGACCTGCAGCCTGTGTTGCAGCAGGTGAAGCTGTATGCTCACTGGGATCTGATACCGGCGGCTCGATAAGGCAGCCTGCATCTCTTTGCGGCGTTGTCGGATTTAAACCCACATACGGGATGGTGTCCAGGTATGGACTGGTAGCGTTTGCGTCTTCCCTTGACCAGATAGGGCCGATTACAAGAGATGTTGAAGATTGCGCAGCGATGCTTAATATAATCTGCGGCCATGACAGAAAAGATTCCACCTCTATAAATATGGAGGTTCCGGACTATAAAAGCTTCCTTAAGGCAGACATAAAAGATATGAGAATCGGGGTTCCAAAGGAACTGATGGTTGAAGGTATCGACCGGGAAGTAAAAGAAGCAGTTTACAGGACCATCAAACTGGTCGAAGATATGGGCGGCATAGTTGAAGAAATCTCACTACCCAACCTGGAATATGCGCTGAGTGTGTATTACATTATTGCCCCTTCTGAAGCCAGTTCAAACCTTTCAAGATTTGATGGAGTAAGATATGGATACAGGAACGTGGAAGCGGAGTCCTTAAGGGAAATGTACCGCAGAAGCAGGGCAGAGGGATTTGGAGATGAGGTTAAAAGAAGAATAATGATAGGAGCCTACTGTCTGTCAGCAGGATATTATGATGCGTATTATGAGAAGGCGCAGAGAGTAAGAACGCTCATTATAAATGATTTTAAAAAAGCTTTTAAAAAATTTGATGTTCTAATCTCCCCGACATCGCCTACTACGGCTTTTAAGATTGGAGAGAAGATAGAAGATCCATTGACTATGTATCTTTCAGATATCTGCACTATACCGGTAAATCTGGCAGGGCTGCCGGCAATTTCAATTCCCGCAGGGCTGTCCGGTGGTAAATTGCCCATTGGATTGCAGATTATTGGAAACGTGTTGAGAGAGGATAATGTGCTTAAGGTAGCTTACAGTCTGGAGAAGGCAATAGGCTTTACCTGTAGGCCGGGGTTATAGCAGATTACCAGGTGTTTTTATCAGCTTATGCAAGATTGTTTTTTTTAAATTAATAAATAAATATTATATCATATCTGGACTGGGAAAATGAAAAACGAATATGAACCGGTTATAGGCTTAGAGACCCATGTTGAACTTTATACCAATACCAAGATGTTTTGCGGGTGCAGGCTTTCATTCGGTGAGGAGAAAAATATATATACTTGTCCTGTATGCCTTGGACATCCGGGGTCACTTCCAGTTATAAATAAAAAGGCAATTGAATATGCCGCAAAGATTGCTCTGGCACTAAATTGTAAGATTAAAAGATATACTATCTTCCACAGAAAAAATTATTTTTATCCTGATATGCCCAAAAATTACCAGATTTCACAGTATAACCTGCCTCTGGGAGTCGGAGGCTACCTTGATGTTGATATGGGTGCCTATATAAGGAGAGTGAGAATAACAAGAGTGCATATGGAGGAAGATACGGGAAAACTCTTGCATAAGGGAACAACAGGAAGAATAAGTGAATCTGAAGCCAGTATAGTTGATTTTAACCGTGCCGGGACTCCTCTTATAGAAGTTGTTACTGAGCCGGATATAAGATCGCCCGGGGAAGCAAAGGAATATATGATAATCTTGAGGAATTTAATTCTGTTTCTGGATGTTAGCAATTGCAGTATGGAAGAAGGGAGCTTGAGGTGTGATGCCAATGTTTCTGTAAGAAAAACAGGTGAAGATAAAATTGGCACAAAGACCGAGATTAAAAATTTAAACTCCTTTAAATTCCTGCAGAAGGGTCTGGAATATGAATTTAAAAGACAGATTAAAGTTCTGGAGGCCGGCGGTGAAGTAATTCAGCAGACAAGGCATTATGACAGTAAAACAGGAACCACCAAAGTCCTGCGTTCTAAAGAAGAAGCACATGACTACAGATATTTTCCGGAGCCTGATCTGGTTCCTATTTATATAGAGGATAAGATGATAGAAGATATTAGAAAGACAATTCCTGAGCTGCCTTCTGTAAAAGCTAAAAGGTTTGAGAAGCAGTACGGCCTACTCAAACATGACAGTAGCTTTCTGGCTAATAATAGAGATCTGGCAGATTATTTTGAGCAGTGCTGCAGGTATTATAATAATGCTAAAAATATTGCCAAATGGATAATGAGTAACTTCAGCGCACTTCTAAATAAAGAAAAAATGACTATTAAAGATAGCAGGGTAACTCCTGAGAACCTCTGTAAGATGATGGAAATAATCGATAAGGGCAAAATCAGTTCTAAAATAGCCAAATTGGTATTTGAAGAGATGTTCAGCACCGGAAAGAACCCACAAAAGATTATTGAAGATAGGGGGCTGGAGCAGATAAGTGATGAAGGTTTGCTGGAAGTAATTATTGAAGATGTCATTAAAGATAATCCCGGTCCGGTGGAACAGTTTAAGGAGGGCAAGGATAAAGCTATAGGCTTTTTAATTGGAAGAGTAATGGCCAAAACCAAAGGCAAGGCAAATCCCGGAATGGTAAATGAGATCATAATTAAAAAATTAAGTTGATTATGTGCCAAAAATTAATATAATCTTAATTTTGATAAAGGTTAATTTTTAAAAAATATTTAATTATAAGTTTATGCCTGGAGTTGGTTTGACTGCAAGTGCCATGCTTGTATATTGTAAATAAATTATTAATTTTATTATTATTAACATTAACACGGTAGATAGAGGAGATAAAAATGATAAAGAAAATAGGTGTTTTATCTGGCGGAGGAGATTCTCCAGCAATAAATGCAGCTATAAGAGCAATTTATCTAAAGGCATCTGAGTATGGATATAAAGTAATCGGGATTAAAAATGGATGGGAAGGCCTGGTTAAAGGCAATATAGTAGAACTGGACAGGGAATCAGTTTCAGGGATACTGGGAGAAGGCGGTACCATAATTGGAACATCAAGGACTAATCCTTTCAAGATAGAAAATGGAGTTGAAAAGGTTAAAGAGAATATAAAAAAGTTTGAGTTGGATGCCATAATAACTATTGGCGGAGATGATACTAATGGAGTTATAACCAGGTTGGCCCAGTATGGAATAAAAGGTGTTGGTGTTCCTCAGACTATAGATAATGATATTGCTCATTCTGACTATGCCATAGGTTACGGCTCTGCGCTGGAAGTTGTAACTGATTGTATTGATAAGCTTCACACCACAGCATCTTCACATAATAGAATAATGGTGGTAGAAGTTATGGGAAGAGATGCAGGTTGCCTTGCCCTGAATGGAGGGATTGCTGGTGGAGCTGATGTTATTTTAATTCCTGAGGTGGCTTTTGACTATGATGAAATAGTGAATGTTATTGAAAAAAGAAGAGAAAGAGGCAAGAACTTTAGTATAATCGTAGTTGCTGAAGGAGCAAAGCCAGCTGAAGTTAAAAAGCAGGTAGCAACTTCTAGAGAAGTTGACAGTTTTGGCCATGTGCAGCTTGGCGGAGTAGGCAATGTCATTGCCAGGGAAATTGAAAAAAGGACCGGCTATGGGACCAGAGTAATGATACTTGGCCACTTGCAAAGAGGCGGAAGACCGTCCGCTTTTGATAGGATTGTTGCTACCAGGCTGGGAGTAAAAGCTGTAGAATTAGTCCATGAAGGACAATTTGGCCAAATGGCAGTTATGGAAAATGGTGCAATAACATCAGTTCCTCTGGAGAAGGCTATAAAAGAAGAGAAGCCAATGGATCAGGAACTTTATGAATTGTCTAAACTCTTACATTAATCAATTTTCCAAAATAGATACTTCCAATAGATGATATTTTTTATAATCCTTGATTTATATAACAAATCAAAAACCTTTATTTTCAATTACATTTTATTTTAATCTCTCAATAAGTCAAAATTGTATAATAATGAATATCAAATATAATGAACACCTGATGGTATTTTTGTGGTATAATAAAAATAACAGTAAGGTTATTCAAGAGTTGCCGAGAAAACTCCGTCTGCTTGCAGCGGGGATGAATCGGTAAAAAATACGCTGGGGCACAGCGGAATTAACGCCTGTGGAGTTGAAGGGTTGCCTTCGACATTGAAGCAGGAAAAAGAATGCTTGGTAAACTAAGCGGGAGCCGCAGGGCTTGCTCTGTGGAGTGTTACTGTTAAATAATGTGTTAATGGAATAAGTCTGAAATTTTTTTTGGTTAACCTTCTAAATTAAAATCAGCATTTTTATGCATTATTTATATTATTTCTGTTTTTTGTTTAAAGGTGATTTTTAATAAGTGAAAGGAAATCAAGGTGAATAAAAGACTATATGTAGGAAATCTGGAGTACTCTACTACAGATAAAGAACTGGAGGAACTGTTCTCCAGTGAAGGTAAGGTAACTTATGCAAAAGTAATTAGAAGTCTGGATGGTCGATCAAAAGGCTTCGGGTTTGTGGAAATGGAAACTGATGAAGAAGCAACAAAGGCTATGGAAAAGTTTAACCAGAGTGATTTTAAGGATAGGAAACTTTTAGTAAATGAAGCCAGACCTCAGGAAAATAGGAGTTTTAGTGGAAATAGAAGAAGTGGTAATTACCGGAACACACCCAAAGATGATCTTAATTATAAGTTAAGAAAATTAAGAAAAAGGTTTAGGTAGTTTTCTTAGAATTCCCAGTTATGGTAAGATTCTGCAAGCAATTTTATCCACAATCCTGAATTAGGTATTTATTTAAATGCGTTTTTTAAAATTATTCTATTAATTTATACTGGGTAAAAATCAAAAAGTTTAGATTATTTATAAGGATTAGGGTGATTAAAAATTAAAAGAGGAGTAGAGTTTAAATTAGAAGAAGTAAAGATGCTGATCAGTAAAGGTAAAGTAGATGGCTTGCTTACAACGGAGGAAATTACCGAAACTCTTTCAGATATAGAGCTGTCCAAGGAACAGATTGAAAATATTTATAATGTTATTCAGAATCTGGGGATAGAGATTGTAAGTGAAGAAGATGAAGATATTGATACTAAAGTTCAAAATATAAAAAAAGATAAGAATCTGTTAAAAAGAAGACAGAACCTTAATATAAAGTATCCTACTAATGACCCGGTAAGAATGTATCTTAAAGAGATTGGTAAGATAAGACTACTTACCGCTTTTGAAGAAGTGCAGCTGGCAAAGAGGATTGAAGCTGGAGATCCTGTATCAAAACAATTGGTGGTAAAGGCAAATCTGAGATTGGTGGTAAGCATTGCTAAAAAGTATATTGGAAGGGGTATGCTTTTTTTAGATCTTATACAGGAGGGTAATCTTGGATTGATAAGAGCGGTAGAAAAATTTGATTACAGGAGAGGTTTTAAATTTTCTACATACGCAACCTGGTGGATAAGACAAGCCATTACAAGATCTATTGCTGATCAGGCTAGAACTATTAGAATCCCGGTTCATATGATAGAGAATATTAATAAATTGATAAGGGTTCAGAGGGAGCTGCTCCAAGAACTTGGTAGAGATCCTTCACCTGAAGAGATTTCAGAGAAAATGGATTTTACCCCTGATAAGGTAAGAGAAATAATTAAAATAAGCCAGCATCCTGTTTCATTTGAAACTCCAATAAGTGAAGAAGGTAATAGTCACCTTGGTGATTTTATAGAGGATTCGGAAGTAGAAGCACCTGCAGATGCTGCATCTTTCAAGATGCTTCAAAACAAACTAAAAGAGACACTTAATACATTAGATTATAGGGAAAGAAAAATTATAGAACTTAGATTTGGTATAAATGATGGCCAACCGAAAACACTAGAAGAGGTTGGGAGGGAATTTGGTGTTACCAGAGAAAGAATTAGACAAATAGAATTTAAAACCCTAAATAAATTACGAAGCCCAAACAGAAGCAAAGCTTTAAGAGATTTTCTAGAAAGTTAGTTTGTGGCTCATTTATTTAACATATTAAGATACTTATGATGTAGTTTTGTTTTAAATAGTAAAACAAACGTTGCGCTAGCAAGAGCTTCTAAAGTTTAAATTGTCATTAATCATTTTTATTGGATTCTATCTCCGCAGGAGGGATAGTAGTGCCTTATAAAATAGTAGGTATTGGAGAAATATTGTGGGATGTATTTCCATATAGCAGAAAGTTGGGTGGAGCTCCAGCTAATTTTGCCTATTTTGTTAAAAAATTAGGACAGGATGGATTAGTTGCCAGTAGAGTTGGCCATGATTTCCTGGGAAAAGAGATTATGGATTCTTTATTTAAGCTTGGTTTAGCCGGGGATTTTATTCAAATTGATTCCAAACACCCAACTGGAACAGTTGATGTAAAAATAGATGATAGCGGACAACCGGATTATATTATAAATAAAAATGTTGCCTGGGACTTTTTAGAATTTAGTGATAGATGGAAAAAGCTTGCTGAAGAAGCCGATGTTATATGTTTTGGTACGCTGGCACAAAGGTCTTTAAAGTCCCGTAGGACTATTGTTAATTTTTTAAAAATGGCCCGGAGCACTGCTATTAAAGTGCTTGATATAAACTTGCGGCAAAACTTCTATTCTCTTAAAACAATTATCAGGTCACTGGAGCTGGCAACAATAATTAAGTTAAATAAAGAAGAACTCAGGCTTTTAAGAAATTTAATGAATTATTCCAATGAGAAAAATGATATTAATTTTTGCAGGAAGCTTATGAATGAATATTGTATAAAGCTGATATGTCTTACCAGGGGAGAAGATGGAAGCCTTCTTATAGATGAAAGTGATTATTATGATCACCCTGGTTATAAAGTTTCTGTTGCCGATACAGTAGGTGCAGGAGACGCTTTTACAGCAGCAATGGTAATGCAGTATCTAAGTGGCAGGACACTTGGAGAAATGAGCAGCTCAGCTAACAGATTAGGATCATGGGTAGCCTCACAAATTGGTCCCACTCCGGTACTGGACAAAGATATAAAAAAACTTTTTTTTAA
>JAUWQC010000163.1 GCA_030611285.1 bacterium
GTGAATTTGTGAAGAATAAAGTGAATTTGAAGAAGGACTTAAGGGAAATCAGAGTGGATAAATTTGACAGGGAGTATAAACCCGGGGATAGTCTGGACCTTAAAAATTTCAAGGTAGGAGATAAAGTTAAAATAACAGGGAATAGTAAAGGTAAGGGATTTGCAGGAGTAATAAAAAGACATGGGTTTCATAGGGGAAAAATGACCCATGGTTCTCATTCCCATAGAATACCAGGTTCGGTAGGAATGTGTGCTACTCCTTCAAGGATAGCAAAAGGCAAGAAGATGCCTGGAAGAATGGGAGGCAGCAAAGTTACTGTTCCTGGATCAGAGATAGTTGATATCATTGAAGATCAGAATTTAATTTTAGTTAAAGGAAGTGTTCCAGGTGCTAAGGGCAGTTTAGTTTTTTTGAGGAAAGTTTAGTAAATTATAGAGTTTTTGGGAGAATAAAATGGTGAGTTTAAATGTTGTAGACTCAAGCGGCAAGGAAGTGGAAAAAATAAATATATCTAATGAAATAGCCAGGCAGAAAGTGAATTCTGAGATCCTGTATCAGGAGGTAAGAAGGTATCTTGCTTCTATAAGATCCGGAACACATAAGGTCAAAGGCAGAAGTGAAGTAAGAGGTGGGGGGAGAAAACCCTGGAGGCAAAAAGGTACTGGAAATGCCAGGGCCGGTTCCATCCGTTCTCCAATATGGAGAGGTGGGGGAGTAGTTTTTGGGCCTAAGCCAAGAGATTATTCTTTTAAATTAAATAAAAAAGTAATAAAGCAGTCAAAGTTAATAGCATTATCAGAAAAATTTAAAAATAAAAAAATTATGGTGATTGATAAATTAAGTTTTAAAAACCCTGAAACAAAAAAAGCAGCAGAAATACTAAAGAAACTTAATCTGGATAAGGGGAAAGTACTTATGGTTTTTGATAGTTTAAATATCAGTGAAGCAAAATCCTTCAAGAATATAAGTAATGTTACGGTAGAAAGCGCAAAGGGACTAAATGCTTATATTATCCTTTCGGCAGATTATGTAGTTTTTACCAGGAACTCACTGGATGATTTTATTAAGAGGTTAGGCAATGGAAGATCCTAGAGATATAATTCTTTCTCCGGTTGTATCGGAAAAAAGTTATGCTGCGGTTCAGAATAAAAGGTATTCTTTTTTTGTAGATATCAGGGCAAAAAAAAGTGAGATAAAGAGGGCAGTTGAAGAGGTATTTAAGGTTAAGGTTTTAAAGATAAGTACTATGAATATTAAATCTAAGCCAAAGAGGTTAGGAAGATCGGTAGGCACGAGCGCCCGTAAAAAAAGAGCTGTAGTTACTCTGGGTAAAAAAGATAAAATTGATTTTTTTGAATCAGTCTGATTTAGTTTGGAGGTATTAAAGTTGGCTGTTAAAAAATATAAGCCCACTACTCCTGGGAGAAGGCATGCAACAGTTTCAGATTTCTCGGTTTTGACTAAAAAAAGACCGGAGAAATCGCTCACCAGGTCTTTAAAAAGAGATGCCGGTAGAAATGCTAATGGCAGAATTACCAGGAGACATAGCGGTGGTGGACATAAAAGATTATATAGAATTATAGATTTTAAAAGATTAAAAGATGGTATTCCAGCTAAGGTAGAAGCAATTGAATATGATCCTAACAGAAATGCAAGGATTGCTCTGATCAATTATAAGGATGGCAAAAAAAGCTATATAATTGCTCCTCTTAAATTAAAAGCAGGAGATACTGTAATATCAGGAGAAAAGGCTGATATCAAGGTGGGTAATGCTCTTCTCTTAAAAAATATACCGACTGGAACAATAATTCACAATATAGAGCTTAAGGAAGGAAGAGGCGCAGAATTGGTTAGATCAGCAGGAGGGTATGCCCAGCTTTTAGCAAAAGAGGGAAAATACGCTAATATAAAGCTTCCTTCAGGTGAAGTTAGGTTGGTAGGGTTAAATTGCAGAGCCTGTATTGGTCAGATTGGAAATACAACTCATGAAATAATTAAGCTGGGTAAGGCAGGAAGGAAAAGATGGCTGGGAATAAGACCAACTGTTAGAGGGACAGCAATGAATCCTGTTGATCATCCTCACGGAGGAGGAGAAGGGAAGAACAAAAGTTCCGGGAGAAATCCTGTTACTCCCTGGGGTAAACCTACGCTGGGCTATAGGACAAGAAAGAAAAATAGTAAAACTGATAAATACATAATCAGGAGAAGGAATAAATAATGGGTTTAATCTTTACATTTGAAGGAGGACTGGAATGTCAAGGTCTTTAAAAAAAGGGCCTTTTGTTGAAGAAAAGCTGTTAAAAAGAATAAATAAGCTAAATGAATCAGGAGAGAAAAAAATCATAAAGACCTGGTCTAGAAGTTCAAGTATATTCCCGGAAATGGTTGGGCACACTATAGCTGTTCATGATGGAAGAAGGCATGTACCTATATTCATATCGGAGTCTATGGTTGGCCATAAGTTAGGAGAGTTTGCGCCGTCGAGATCTATAAGGCCGCATATTTACAAAGGAAAGAGTGAAAGGGTGGCTACTGTTAAGAAGTAAGGAAAGCGCAGTAGTTTAAAGAGGGAGGGCATGAGTTTTGGAAACTAAAGCTGTTGAAAAGTATATAAGAATGTCGCCAAGAAAAATAAGATATGTTGTTGATATGATAAAGTCAAAGCCAATAGAAGATGCTGTAGATATATTATCCTTAACACCCAGGGAAGCTGCAGCTGTGGTAAAGAAAGCTATACAAAGTGCCGTAGCTAACGCTACCGAAAATCACAAAATGAAAGAAGAAGATTTGTTTATTTCTAGAATATTAGTAAATGAAGGGCCAACTTTAAAAAGGTTCAGGCCAAGAGCCAGGGGCAGGGCTACCAGGATCAGAAAGAGAACTTCACACCTGTCTGTTTATGTATCCAATGGTAAAGAGAAGGAGGCTTAGGAGATGGGTCAGAAGGTTAATCCTATTGGATTCAGGATTGGAATTAATAAAGGGTGGCAATCCAGGTGGTTTGCCACAAAAGACTATTCCAGGTTTCTAAGAGAAGATATTGTTATAAGAAGTATAATTGAGAATCAACTAGGAGATGCCGGGGTTTCAAAAATTGAGATTGAAAGAACGGAAGAGGAAGTGAA
>JAUWQC010000056.1 GCA_030611285.1 bacterium
CTCTTAATGCTTGTCTAATAGTAGGCCTACTAATCTGATATTTTTCAGACAATTCTTTTTCCGAAGACAGCAAATCTCCTGGTTTTAATTCTGCTGTCTCAATCCTTTCTTTCAAGATCTCTTCCAATTGGAAATATAATGGTATGGGTGAATTTTTATCTAAGGTGTCTACATTTATTTTTATCATTTTAAAAGCCTCCGTCTTAATCATTTTTAAGTATAAATCCTATTGCGTTTTTTTAAAATAAGCTTTAACTATTTTTAATTTGTTCTTTAATTTCTTTATATTTATTAATAAATTCTTGTGCTTTATCTTTAACAATTGCGTAATCACCCTTTTTAATCGCATCTTTTGTTAAACTACTACCAACCCCTACACAAAATACTCCTGCCTTAACCCATTCTTGAAGATTTTTTAAGTTTATACCACCAGTAGGCATCAGTGGAGCTTGAGGCAATGGACCTTTAATTGCCTTTATTATTTCTGGACCAAATAAACCAGAGGGAAATATTTTAACAACATCTGCACCGTGTTCCATAGATAGGATAACTTCTCTTACAGTCATTGCTCCCGGTATAATTACCTTTTGATACCTATTAGTAGTTTTAATTATCTCAATATCAAGATGGGGGCTAACTATAAATTCTGCCCCAGCTAAAATTGCAAGTCTTGCAGTTTCAGAATCTAAAATCGTACCTGCACCAATCAACAATTCAGTTGAAAATTTACTAGAAATATCTTTAATTACATCTATCGCTCCAGGAACAGTCATAGTGATTTCTATAGCCCTTATACCGCCTTGATAGGCAAAATCAACAATTTTTAAGGCTTGTTCATTACTTTCTGCTCTAATAACAGCGACTATACCATTTCTTTCTAACTGTTCTAATATTTTAAATTTATACTTCAATTTATATCTTATCCTCGCTTTCTTGTTTTTATATTAATAACTGTTTATATAATATCATGCTTATGTTAAGATGTCAATACATTTTGTTCACCAGACAGGAGTCTGGTGTTTTATGTGGCTAAATAAAAATACCTCCACAATAATTTGGGTTCAATAATGAACAAAATAAATCCAGACATTTTTTACAACATAAAAAATATGAGCTTGTTGATTTAGATTCTGGTATTACCATCAATCTTATTATAATATCATCTCTCCAAATCAGTAAGCAGGATTGTTTTTTATCACTGGTTTACCTTCTTCTTCAAAAACAATTATAGCCATACTTTTTTTTCAATAATTCCATAATTATGTCCGGCATCTCCACGATATACACCAAAAAATATTAACGGTTCTTTACCTATATTTATAGTGCGGTGTGCCCAGTAAGGTGGTATATAGGATATACTTCCTTCCTTCATTTCTAAAATTTTACATTCATTATCAGGTGTTTGCATAACTAATTTACCCCTACCTTTTAAAGTCAAATATATTTCAGCTGTATCCTTTATTTTATGAAAATGCCCCTTTGTCATATAATATTCACCACCAATTTTGCCAGGATAAACAATGCTAATACAATGCTGTAAATGTCCTTTATCTTCTGGAATCTTGACATTATAAAACTTATAAATAATTGGATTTTCTTTTAAAGTCTCTTTTATTGCTTCCTGGTTTTGATACATATCTACCATATCGCTTAATTTTCTAATAATAACCTCTCCTTCTGGTTGTAATTTTATTTTTTTAAAATCAATATTACTGTTAATTGGTTTAAAATATCTCATCAGTAACATATCCTCCTTAACTACTCTCTATTTAGCAAAATAACTTATAAGAAGACTCCCTCTTCCTTTATTGACTATAAGCAAAATGCCTTTCTTAAAAAATACTACTTGCCCTACTCTCACTAAAAAGTCTTTACTATCTTTTAGTCAGTGGTTCTGCATTCTTATTATCAATATCATTCTTTGATGTTATAGTAATAATTAAATTTCTCTTAATTAAAAGTACAGGTATCAGTAAATACCTTCCAACTCTTCAACCTCTAAAGGGCGATTTTTTACCACTCCAAAATCGGTTTCTAATAAACCATCATCAACTTCCACTTAATTAGATTAAGCCAGAAATCAACAACAGGAGATTCCTTTTTGGCATCCCTGGGTATCTCCACTAGTTTAAACCATCTTTGCTAATTTCTAAAACATCAACATTAATCATTAATCATTGAATATTCCTTCTTAATTTATTCTAAATTTGTATGAATTCTTTCCATCTCCTGGTTATCAATTCCCAGGCTCGTTTGGAGATAATAAACAAGGGAATCGAGGATAATTAATAGTGACTGTTCAAATAGAGAACCACCGAACTGTCTGGAACACCTTTTTTTCAAATTTTTATTTATCGAACCGGGAAGGATAACAGTATAGTCGGCCAGAGTTGCTAAAGTAGAAGAAGAATCTGCTGAAAAAGCAAGTAATCTAGCTTCAACCTCTTTACTGGTCTTACTATCAAGTATAACCTTTTTTGTTTCACCAGAACCCGAACAGGCAATGAGTAAATCACCTTGCTGAATAGCAGGTCCAATTGTCTCACCTACTACATAGGTTTTAAAACCCAGATGAACTAACCTCATAGCAAACATTTTGGCCACCAGACCAGATCTTCCCTGGCCTGTTAAAAAGATGCTTCCAGTATCTCTTATCAGCTTCGATATCACTTTATAGTCTTTTATATCTATAGACTTAACGATTCCCTTAATCTCTTTTAAAATTCGAATCGCTCCAAAAAAACCTTCATTATTCATAAATACCCCTATCCATTACTTGCATCATATTTCTGAATTTAAAATCTCACTAACCTGCTCCATGTCTTCGTCATCAATAGTCCATTCTAGTGATTTAACATTTTCCTTAACCTGGTCTACATTAATAGGAGCAACAATTATTGAGGTAATCGCTGTTTTATTAATCAACCAGTTTAAAGCAAGCTGAACCAGGCCGATTATATTTTTGAACTATTACATTTAATTTATTGGCAATCCTTAGATTCATTTTAAGTCTTTTTCCTTTAAATTGTGGATTGGCCAATCTAACATCATTCTCATCCAGACTATCCATAGAAAAATCATCTGTCAATAGTCCCTGCGTCAAAGGACTATAAGGACTATAATGTATAACAGATACATTGTTTTTTTCGCAGAATGGTAAAATCTCATCTTCTGATCTGTAGCTAAGGGGTATCCCACAGTAATTATCAGAATTTCTATTGATCATATTATGGAGTATCTGATTACTTACAATATCATCATACCGACTTGCTACTTTTAATAATGGTATAGAAAAATTACTGACACCGATGTACCTGACCTTCCCTTTTTCTTTGATTGAAATTAATGTTTCCATTGTTTCTTCAATGGAAACATTCGGGTCTGGCCAGTATATCTGGTAAAGATCAATATAGTCAGTATCTAATCTTTTTAAACTGGCGTCAATCTCCTCTAAAATACTCTCTTTAGAGAGGTCATGTCTTATCTTCTTTGAACTATCCCATCTCAGTCCACATTTACTGGCAATATAGATACTGTTCCTTTTACCCTTTATGGCTCTTCTCAACACCCTCTCCGCACGACCAAAACGATAAACAGGGGCTATACAAAAAAATTGTTGCCTAACTCTATAGCCTCATTAACAGTAGCAATAGAGTCTTTATCTCTGGCTCCTGTCCAATCATTACTAACCGGCCAACAACCGAAACCGATAATTAATACTTTTAGAACTGATTTTCCTAATTCTCTATAGATCATACCCTACACTTCCTGCTTTTAATTATCGATTCCCTTATTAATATACTCTTTAATTTTCTTCAATATTGAGCCAGGATTAGCATTCTCTGTTATTGCAGAACCGACTATAACTATTTCCGGTTTATATTTCACTATCTCATCGATATTATCAAGACCAATGCTCCCGGCAACTGCTATTTTGCAGTTCCCGGGAAGTTTATCCCTTTCCGGAATAAAAAGCTTCTTCTCCGGACTAACATCACTTGGCCTATGCAGACAAAAATAATTAGCACCGATAGCCGCTAATTCCTTTATCCTCTGCACCTTTTTGTTACAATTGATCATATCAATCATAACTTCTTTCTGGTGTCTTTTAGCCACTTCCAGAGCATTATGCACCGTACGATCATCACTACCGGCAAGAACTGTAACAATATCAGCTCCACTCTCGAAAATCATCTCAGTTTCTAGTTCGCCGGCATCAATAATTTTTGCATCTACCAACAATAAACTGTTCACCACAGATTTCTGGATACGAGGGATAATCTTTAGCCCATATCTCATTAAAAGCAGGGTGCCAATTTCAATGATATCGACATCCCCTCCCAGTTCCTTTACAAGAGTAACAGCCTTTTCTAAAGAAAGGTTATCTAATGCTAACTGTATTTTCATACCTGATCCAACTCCGCGAGCATTCCATAAATATCAAGTAAGGAATGGTACGCTTTCTTAAAAATAGGATATATTCGCTCATATTTGCGTACATTATCTTCATCCGGCATTTGCACATCAATGATCGGATTTAGCTCTTCGACAATATCAAAACTTTTAAAAATACCTACACCAATACCACCAGCTACCGCTGCTCCCAGAGAATTAGCCTCTTCCAGGATTTGAGGCATTAATATCTGCTTATTATAGATATCAGCCATAATTTGTCGCCAGATACGGCTCTTTGCTCCCCCACCAATAACACGAATCTCTTTAAAATCAATCACATTTTCAAAAATCTCGCTGATAATCTTCAGATTAAAAGTCACTCCTTCCATTACCGAACGTAAGATGTCGTTCCGATTATGTTTTAAAGTTAAACCTATAAAGGCCCCTTTGGCATTAGGATTCCAGTAAGGACTCCTCTCACCCATTAAATAGGGTAAAAAGATTAAATTATTTGCAGTAGGATTTGATTTTTCAATGGAGAGATCCATAAGTTTATAGGGATTAATTTCTAAGTATTCGGCAACCTTTTTTTCCAGGTGACAGATATTCTCCTTAGCCCAATTATAAGAAGCACCGGCACTCTGCATTGTGCCACAGGGCATATACATGTCCGGATCCATCGTTATCCAGTTAACGATTTGACGTTTTGAATCCAATATTGGCTCTTTGGTAGCCAGTGCGATCCAGGAAGAAGAGCCAATATAGTTGTAAGCATTCCCTTCATGAACCACACCCGCCCCAATACTGGCACAGGCTCCATCTCCTGCTCCGATAACTACTGGCGTTCCTTTTGCCAGGCCAATTTCATCTGCAACTTTTGATTCTACCTCGCCAACCACCTCAAAGGAAGCATAGGGAGTGGGTAGTTTATCTATATCAATTCTTGAAGCTTCCAGAATCTCCGGAGACCATTGTTTTTCCCTGATATTATAAAGGTTCATGCCTGAAGCATCCGAATAATCGGTTATAAATTCACCAGTCAATTTACTAACTATATAGTCTTTTGCATGTAGAAATTTATAAGTATTATTATAGTTTTCAACTTCATTATCCCTTAACCACATTATTTTTTCAACCGAGTAAGTTGGGCTGATTCTATGACCGGTAATTTTATAGACCTTCTCTTCCCCCAGACTATCACTTAATTCTCTGGCTTGCTTAATACTACGCTGGTCAGCCCAAATAATTGAGCGTCTTAAGGGTTTACCCTCTTTATCTACCGGTAAACAACCCATCATCTGAGCACTAAAGCTTATTACCGCAACTTCATCTTTATTAATTTTACTTTTGGAAATTAATTCTCTGGTTGACTCAGTTACAGCTCTCCACCAGTCCTTTGGATCTTGTTCAGCCCAATTAGCATGGGGATAATAGGTTTTATATTCTGCAAAGGCACTATTTAATAATTTCCCCTGTTCGTTATAGATAGAGGCCTTATTGCCGGTAGTTCCAAGGTCATGGGCCAATATATATTTAGCCATTTTTCTTCCTCCTAAATCTTAAATTTCCGCTCTGCCTCTGTAAATTCTTCTTTACCGAAAAAGGATTTTTGTGTTCCAGTTTTTAGAGTTGATAAGGCAGTATAATGATTGGCTCGCGTTGCTATGACAATATCCCCGCTTTCAGCATAGAAGGTGGCAAAACTACCTATAAAAGCATCACCTGCCCCCGTTGGGTCTCTGGTCTCAATTTTTCTCCTTAAATTAACCTACTTCCCTCCTTTGTCACCAGGGATGAGTCCTTTTCACCAAGAGTAACTATAACCTTCCATCCCTTGTTTAATAATAAAATAACAGCCCTTTTAACCTCATCCAGATTACCTGTGGGTAACTTTTGATATTGTCTCCAGCTCGGTTTCATTGGTTTTGTAGATAAAATGTTTAAGGTTAAAGAAAATATAATTCCTGATGAGAATAATTTTAAGATATATAATAGAATCTACCCGGGATTTAAAGCTGTCTATGAAGGACTTAAGTTTGTGCATACTCTGAAGTAATTTACCGAGAAAATTTCAAGAGAATTGGTACCCAAGTCGCTCGATCAATATCCGTCCCGTTTCCGCGTGTATTTAGCGATGAAATTGTATGGCGAGGG
>JAUWQC010000141.1 GCA_030611285.1 bacterium
GTGGACGATTATGATTTAACCAGGGAAGAAAATATTATAAGATTGTATAAAAATTGCCCTGCTGATATAGTGATACATTTAGCGGCAGTAGTAGGAGGGATTGGAGCAAATCGGGAGAATCCCGGTAAGTTTTTCTATGATAATCTGGTAATGGGAGCCATGTTGATGGAATATGCCCGTCGGTTTAAAGTGGATAAATTTGTAGCTATCGGTACTATCTGTGCCTACCCCAAATTTACCCCGGTTCCTTTTAAAGAGGAAGATTTGTGGAATGGTTATCCGGAAGAGACTAACGCTCCTTACGGATTAGCCAAAAAGATGATGCTGGTTCAGTCTCAAGCTTATAGGACACAATATGGTTTTAATTCTATATTTTTACTTCCCTTAAATCTATACGGTCCGAGAGATAATTTTGACCCTAAGAGTTCCCATGTTATTCCGGCTTTAATTAAGAAGTTTGTAGAGGCAGTAGAGGAAGGTAAAGATGAGGTGGTTTGCTGGGGGACTGGTAAACCAACCAGAGGATTTTTATATGTAGAAGATGCAGCAGAGGGAATTTTACTGGCCACTAAAAAATACAATAAGAGTGACCCCATAAACCTGGGCACTGATTTAGAGATATCCATCAAAGACTTAGCGGAATTAATTGCCAAGTTGGTAGGTTTTAAAGGAAAGATTAAATGGGATGCTAGTAAACCTGACGGACAACCCAGAAGGAAGTTAGATACGAGTAGGGCAAAACAGGAATTTGATTTTAAGTCAAAGATAGATTTTGAAGAAGGGCTGAAGAGGACGATTGAGTGGTATAGGAGTAGTCGTCTTTAAAATAACGAAGGGATGATAGTGAATAATTGAAAGATAATATTTTAATAATTCAACAACATTTTTACCCGGAAGTAGCTGCTACCGGACAGTTATTATTAGACTTGTGTGAAGATTTGGTGAAAACTGGCTATAAAGTTAGAATAATAACCGGAAATCCTACCGAAATACCTCAGGAAATTCAAAGAGGAAATATCTTAAGGAAAGAAAATTATAAAGGAATAGAAATAGTTCGTCTCAGAAACGCCACTTTTAATAAGTATAAAATGACGGGAAGAGTTTTAAATTATCTGACCTTTCATTTTTTAGTTCTTTTTCAGCTATTATTTTGTGAAAAACCCGACCTTGTTTTTGTATTATCAACTCCTCCTTTTATTTCCTTCTATGGATTAATGCTAAAGACATTTAAAAAGTCTAAAGTGATCTATAATGTTCAGGACCTGTTTCCAGATTTAGCGGTAGAATTGGGTAAATTAAAAAATAAGGCATTTATTAGATTTTTAAATAAACTTTCTGAACTGATTGTGAGGAAGGTGGATAAGGTAGTGGTTGTAGGTGAATATATGGGAAAGAGGATAAGAGAGGAATTGTTAGGGGAAATGAGTGCGGGTAATAGCGCGAGCGCTAATGATAATATTATCACTATACACAATTGGGCAGATGGAGAAAAGGTAAAAGTTTTAAGGTGGGAGAATGATTTAGATATGGACGCGGATAGCGATGCGGAGAATAATTACCTTAAAAAGAAATGGGGCTTAGAAGAAAAATTTGTGGTTTTATATTCTGGTAATATAGGTTATCTTCACGAATTTGACACTATAATTGATGCGGCAGAATATTTAGCCAAAGAGGGAATGAAAGAGATTGTATTTGTTTTTATTGGAGAGGGAATAAAGAAGAGTTATATTGAAGAAAAGGCAAAAGAAAAAGGTTTGGATAATATCTTATTTTTCCCTTATCAACCTAGGAAAATGTTGACTTATAGTTTAGGTTTAGCCGATGTTTCTTTGGTGACTTTAGAGAAGGGTTTTGAAGGTATGGTTGTCCCCAGTAAGATATACGGAATTTTAGCCAGCGGAAGGCCTGTGATTGCCGTGGTGGGGGGAGAAAGTGAAGTTACCGAGATTATAAGAGAAGGAAATTGCGGAGAGATTGTAAAAATAGGGGATTATAAAAGATTGTCAGAGGCAATAATTAATTATCATAATAATTCTAAAAGATGTTATCAGGAAGGAATGAATGGTCGAAAATATTTTGAAGAAAATTATGATAGAAAAATTGCTACCAAGAAATATATTAAAGTGATTAAAGAAACTCTGGGGTCTTTATCTTGAATGTAGATTGTTGATATAATACGTTAAGCGATGTATAAAAATTAAAGAGGGAAATATGGAATTATGGTGATATTAATATTTGCGGCTTCATTTTTGATTAGCTTTACAGGATTTCTATTTATGGTTCCACGTTTTAAAGAAGCAGGGATTATTGGAAGAAATAGAAATAGTTTAGAGCAGGAAGAAATTGCTGAAATGGGTGGTTTAGTGATAGTGGCTGGGTATAGTGCTGGGATAATATTGATTATTTCACTGAAAACATTTTTTGATTTATTTACTTTGGTCAGTTTGATATCTATTTTAGCAGCATTTTCTACTATAATGATTGTGGCATTAATAGGCATTTTTGATGATCTAATTTCTATAAAACAAGGAATAAAAGCTTTTATGCCTGTTTTTGCAGCACTACCATTAATAGCTCTTAAAGAAGGATTTACTATAATGAAAGTCCCGTTCATTGGTTTTGTAGATTTTGGAATTTATTATCATCTTATATTAATACCTTTGGGAATTACCGGTGCAGCAAATGCAGTTAATATGCTGGCAGGTTTTAATGGTTTAGAAGCAGGTATGGGATTGGTGGCTGTTGGTTCTTTGACTATTATTGCATATTTGATTGGGGAAACTACCGCATTTCTACTATCTGTTATTATGTTAGGCGCACTTTTAGCTACATTATATTTTAATTGGTATCCGGCAAAAATATTAGTAGGTGATGTTGGAACATTAACTATTGGGACGGTTATAGCAAGTGTGGTAATCATTGGAAATTTTGAAATGGCCGGCGGAATTATAATAATACCATATGTGATAGATTTTATTATAAAGGCAAAGAATCGGTTTCCTTATAGTTTTGGGGTTTATAGGGATGGTAAGTTGTATTGTCCTGATAGCGGGCCTGTGGGGCTGGGGCAGTTGATTATGAAGATGTGTGGAGGGATCAGTGAAAGGAATCTGGTTTTGGTATTGATGGGCATAGAGGCAATATTCGGACTGATAGCAATTCTGGTGTACGTGTAATAAAGCTTTACGCTTGACACCCTCATTCTCAATATTATATAATACTTACAAGTTCACATCTTGAACATACTCTAAAAACCTGAAACTTGCAACCTGAAACTCGTAACTTGTCGACTGAAAGGAGACAAAGAGTGAAAATTGCAATCATCGGTACTGGTTATGTTGGTCTTGTTACTG
>JAUWQC010000076.1 GCA_030611285.1 bacterium
TTTTTCCAGTAAATTTATATTCCTTTTTAATTGAATATAGTTAAATCCTGATATACTGCTAATACCATCATAACTAATTAATGATCCTGTCTGGATGGCTAGAACCTTTAATAATTTAACTAATTTATAATCATCAGCTAAATTTAAAATTTCTTTTACTTCTCTTAAAAAAAATATATTATAGATGTTCTTTAGAACTTCAATTTTTTCTGTCTTACTTTCAGTAGTAACTACTCTTGGATAACCCCCGTATAAGCTAAATTCCTCATATAACTTATAAAAAATATCCAACACTGAAGAACTCATCTCTGGTAATAATATTTTTTCTTTTTCTATTTTCAATTCATCTTTGAATTTTTTTAAAAGATTATACAAATCTTTATCCCGGTAAGATAGAAATTCTTCAAAATTAAATTGAAATAAATTAAGAATAAAAACTCTTCCAGTAAGGAATTTGATTGCTTTAACGCTTATATCTATAGTAGAAGAACCAGTAATTATTATTTTTTTTCCTGGATTAAAGTCATATAAATATTTTAAATTTTTTCCTCCTTCTTTCGCATATTGAAATTCATCTATAAAAATATATTTATAGGGTTTTATATATAATTCCTCAAACGTTTTTATATCAGTCTCAAATATTTCAAGGACTTGCCTATCCTCAAAATCTAAATATATTGAGTGTGGTTTCAGATCATTATAAAATTTTTTCACAAGAGTTGTTTTACCGCATTGTCTGGGACCAATAACTGCCAATATTTCAGGGACTTTTAGAAATTTGTTTATTTTTTTCTCTAATTTTCTTGTTACATACATCAGAAATAACCCCGCTAAAATTTAAATTAATAAAATTATAGCAGGGTTATTATAAATTATCAATTAATTTCAGCAATTTTACATAGAGTTTTGAAATTCATCAAGGCTTCCAATAAACTTAAACTTATCACTACATTTGAGTATCTCCTTATCTTCCGTCAGAAGTAGGGCCTGCTCACTTATGGCCACAGCAATATAAAGAGAATCATAGAATGTTAATTTAGTTCTATCCGCTATATTAATTGATGTATCAATAATTTTTTTATTAGGGAAGACCACTTCCATGTTCATAAGATGTAAACTTTCTGAAGCTGAGTATATATCATCCACATTTAAGTATTTTTTACTAAGTAAGGTATTTATGATTTCGAAAAAGAATAGATCCGGCACAATAATTTCTATTTCATTTTGAAATTGTTGTTGCAATAATTTATTTGCCAGATCAGTGTTGCTTTCATTCTCATATTTGAACCACTTCACTCCAATTGAAGCATCCAATACAATTTTCATTTTTTCCTTAAATTCCTATCTCTCCATTCCCTTATTTCTTCTACGGCACTCTTTCCAGAAGGAAAATTCTTGCTTTTAGCGCGAATTATATCTTGTATTTTTATTGCTCGCTCAATATCTTTTCTCCTTTGCTCTTTTTTCTTCAGTTCTTTTATACTGGCAATATATTGAGCAGCTGCTTCTCTAATTAACTGGCTCTTACCCATCTTCTCCGTTGCACAAAATTCATTAATCTCTTTAAGATCTTCTTCCGGTATGGTTATATTTATTCTCTTTACACCCATTCTATACTCACCTTCAGTAAGTATAAACAATACATATTAAATGTCAACATTCAAACCTTGCCTGTATTAAAGAATAAGAATTTGCTATATACACTAAAAACTCTTTGGGGATCATTATCGTTATTGGCAGCTCTGCATTTTTTATTTCCTCTGTAATTGACAATACATTTACTTGTGAATATAATATATTTAAAAAGTATACAATGTATTCAAGGAGATTAATATGTCTAAAACAGTAACTATGCGTATAGAAAATACCTTATATGAAAAATTAAAAGAGCATGCAAAGAGTGAAAATAGAACTCTTTCTAATTTTATAGAGACAGCGACCTTAAAGTATATTGAACAGATTGAACTGGTAGACGAGTATGAAATGAGGGAAATCCTAAGTAATACTGATTTATTGGAAAGATTAAAAAGAGGTAGTTCAGACGCAAAAAATAAGAAAGGTAGATTTGTATAAAATATTTGAAACAGGTCAATTTTTAAAAGATTTAAAAAAGTTAGATAAACCAGACCAAAGAAGAATATACAATAAAATATCAAACAATATATATCCTCAAATAAAAAATAATCCATATTTTGGTAAGGATATAAAAAAATTAAGAGCATATAAACCAGAGACCTGGAGATATAGAATTGGTGACTTTAGATTATTTTATGAAATTAACGACAAAGAGAAAGTTGTTAAAATAATCACAATTGAAATCAGAAGTAAGTCATATTAAAAGGCCTGGAGAGTGATCTCGCCGGGTACAATATATAGTATGCTGGTGAGCTGCTCCGGAGTCCTCCCGGAGGGACTCAATCCCTATACCAATACCAAAATCAAGCTACCCCAATAGGCTAAATTCATAATAAATTTTCTCATCAAACCAGGCATAAACAAAGTTTTCCAAAGTGATTGATGTTCTAAAAGCTAAACTCCTACAATTTAGACCTATCGGTCATTTTGCATCCAATAATATATCAAATTTGTCAATCATTAACCGACAATATTGGTACAACTATGCAAGCTACACTTATTATGTTTTACCAAAGAAAGATTTTAAGTAATCTACAAGAACAAGTTTATAGACTCGAAATAGTAGTTCTTACTGGAATGAAGCATGTAAGTCTGTAAGGTTAGTGGAACTAAGAAGGTATATATTAAACTAAGCCACTGGGAATTATTATACTGAAATTATATTTATTATTTTACCTTTTTTACTGTTTTTTATAAATTCAACTCTTCCATCAGCCCTGGCAAAAAGAGTATGGTCCCGTCCTATGCCCACATTAAGGCCTGGTCTGTATTTTGTTCCTCTTTGCCTTATAATAATATTTCCTGCAGTCACAAACTGTCCTCCGGACCTTTTTATGCCCAAAAATTTTGGGTTGCTGTCTCTTCCATTTCTGGTGCTTCCTAAACCTTTTTTACTAGACATAAGTTTTTCTCCTGTTGCTATTGCTTTACACTTATTTTATCCAAATGTAATATCGTAAGTAACTGCCTGTGCCCAACTTTTCTCCTATATCTTTTTTTAGGTTTATATTTAAAGGCAATTACCTTATCTCCTTTTATTTGCTTCTTTATTGTAGCTTTTACCGCAGCCTTTGCCAATACCGGCTTTCCAATCTCTATTTTATCACCATTACTGATAAGATTGACTTCCGAAAGCGTAATCTTATCACCTTCTTTACCTTCAATTCTTTCCACTACTATATCTTTATTTTCTTCTACTTTATATTGTTTCCCACCACTGGTAATTATTGCGTAAATTTTTGCCTCCATAGCCATCATTCAATTTCAGAGTGCAATATTAACATACATAATATTGCCCTGTCAATTAAACCATTTAAAGGAAATTGACGTTTTGGAAGTGAGAAGAAAAATCACTCGTAGGAGCTGGTTTATTAAAACGTTTATTATTTACTTTAACTACATATTTCTGCCACAGCGCTGGTTCTGGATATAGCTCTAATTTCTACTTTTAATCTCCGACCAATATATTTCCTTCCACCAATGATCTGCACAACACATCCATCAACCCTGGAAATGGCATCACTTTTATTATGCATATATGGTTCTTCTACTAATAAAACCAGGATATCACCAATTTTAAATGGTTTGGCGGCCTCTTTTATCCTGGCAATTGAACCCTCAGCAGCTACTAAAAAAGAGTCAATAGGCAGTTTTGAATCACCCTGGATATCAATATATTTTTTGGTTATATTCTCAAGATGTTTTAAATTCCTTCCATCCGGACCAATCACAAGCGCTGCAATAGCAGTGTTTAGTTTTATTAAAAAACCTTTAGCATCACTTCCCCTGGCAAGCTTCCTGATTTTTCTTTCAGTTTCAAGTCTTATGGTCTCCTCAGATTTTATATAGCCTGAACCTCTACAATGGGAACAGACTTTGCACATAGTACCAAGAATTCCGTCAGAAACGTTTTTTCTGGTCATCTCCAGAAGCCCCAGTTTTGAAAACTGTAAAACTTCAGTTTTAGTCTTATCATTTTCAAGACACTGTCGGAAACTTCCTAGAACTTTATTCCTGTCTTTTCCTCTGGCCATATCAATGAAATCAATTACTATTATTCCGCCAATATCCCTGAGCCTTAATTGGCTGGCAATAGTTTCCGCTGCCTCAAGATTGGTCCTTAATATAGTTTGAGTCGAACTTTTACTTGAGGTATACTTACCTGTATTAACATCAATTGAAGTCATAGCTTCTCCGTGGTCTATTACTATAAAACCACCGGACTTCAACCATACTTTTCTTTCCAGGGCGCTTTCTATGGCCTCATTGACATTGAAAGCTTCAAATAAATCTTCCTTGCCGTGATGGACTATTATATTGTTAAATCTAACCCCGACGGACCACAGGTACCTTCCGATTTCCCTTTTAATTACCTTCTTATCCACATATATGGCGCTAAACTCTTCTGAAAATACATCCCGCATTAGTTTTATAACTATCGAATGTTCACTGAAAATTAATTTTGTACTGTTTAAATCAGAAGCCTTTTTCCTTATAAAATTCCACTTTTTTATAAGCTGTTTTAAATCTTTATTTAATTTAGCTTTATCTGTTTCTCTGGCAGCAGTCCTTACAATTAGTCCATAATCTTCTTTTTTTATCTCTTCTGCAAGCTTTCTTAAATTCTGCCTTTCTTCACCACCAAGTCTTCTGGAAACACCTATACCACTATTAAAAGGTGCCAGAACAAGATATCTCCCCGGAATAGATACAAAAGTAGTAAGTCTGGCACCCTTTGTCTTCATTGGATCTTTTGTTACCTGAACCATTATCATCTGATTGGGCTTAAGGACATATTGTATCTTCTTTGGAATTTCTTCCCCATTATCAGTATCCATATCAAGGCCAACCTCATTAATATACAAGAATGCATTTCTGTCTTCGCCAATATCTACAAAAGCTGCATCCAGACTGGGAAGGACATTTTTAACCTTCCCAAGATAGATATTTCCAATTAAGGACTTTTTACTTTCACGGTCAAAATAAAGCTCGGTAACCTGTTTTGACTCTAAAATAGCGACTCTGGTCTCATCTTTATCTGAACTTATTAACATTTCTTTATACAATTTTACTTTAGTCTCCTTTACTGCGTTACTAAATTACATCCATTGGTGTCTTAAGTGCATTTCCTCTCACTGTAAACAATTCTTCCTTTTCTACACCTTTAATATTAATCCTGTATTTTTTTAACCAATTTCCAAAAAAACTATAAAAATTATTGAATTTAAAAAATTCATTATTTTCCTCTTTAAAAATTTTAGCATATCCAAATAATTT
>JAUWQC010000036.1 GCA_030611285.1 bacterium
CGTTGTTGTCAATAACAGAATATCCCTTTTTGGTAAAGATCTTTGAAAAAATTTTTCCAGTGGAAAATATTCCAAAACCTGCTTCCCCACCAATTTTCCAGCTTAAATTTGAGACTTTCATTGATTTCCCTAATTTTTTAAATTAATTTTTAATATTAATATAATGATATTACCCGGGCAATTTATTTGCAACCATTCACCTTAGCTATATTCATGCTATGTTTGTGTAAATCAATTATCCAAAAACATATCAGAGGTCACTTTTTAATTTTCATAGTAAAATTATAACTTTTTTAAGATAATAAGTTTTAGTTTTAAATATTATAAAAAATTATATGAAAAGAAATACCATTAAGAATAATATTAGAATATTTTTTAAGCCTCCAGTTATATCCTGGGCTCTATATGACTTTGCCAATACTTCATTTGCAGTAATTATAATTACCATAATTTTTCCGGTTTATTTTACCAGCATAATAATATCCCCGGAAATTTATTCCCAAAATTTTGGAGACCTTATGTGGGGAATTGCAATCGGTGTTTCTATGATAATCACATCCTTTCTGGCACCGGTACTCGGTGCAATTGCAGATACCTCAAGATCCAAAAATAAATTTTTGACTTTTCTTACTATAGCCTGTATTTTTTTCACCTTCCTCTTATATTTCTTAAAAGAAGGAATGGTTGTCCAGGCTGTAATTTTATTTATTATTTCTAATGTTTTTTATCAGACTTCAATGATGTTTTATAATTCATTCCTGCCACAGCTATCCTCAAAAAAAAATACCGGGATTATATCCGGTTTTGGCTTTTCAGTAGGCTACCTGGGAGGTTTTTTATCTTTAATCTTAATCTATCCTTTCGTAAGAGGAGGGCTGGAACCGTCAAATTTATCAAATATTAAAATTACTTTTCTAATTACCGGTATATTCTTCCTGGTATTTTCACTACCATCTTTTATACTTCTCAAGGATTCAGCGGCTGCTAAAACCGTAAAAATCAACACCTCTTATATTTCGTATGGATTTAAAAAACTGGCAAATACTTTAAAGAATATAAAAAAGTTTAAGAATCTTACAAAATTCTTAATTTCATATTTTCTTTTCAGTAATGCTTTCTCTGTTCTAGCTCTTTATGCGGCTATCTACGCTAAAAATACCCTGAATTTTGGGCTGCTTGAAATAACCATGCTTTTTATATTAGGACATATACCCACTATTATAAGCTCTTTTTTCTTTGGCTGGCTAACCGATAAGATAGGTCCAAAAGTAACCATTACTATAACTTTAGTCATGTGGATCATAATAATACTTCTGATAACTGCTTCTAATATAAGAACAGTGTTTTATATATGCTGGATATTGGCTGCTATCTCTACCGGATCAACTCTGATAGCAAGCAGAAGTCTTATGACTTTTCTCATACCCCGGGATAGTGAGGCTGAATTTTTCGGCTTTTATTCCATAAGCGGCAAGGTGTCCTCCATTATAGGCCCTGTTGCCTTCGGAGTAATATCCTTTATCACCAAAAACCAGAAATTAGCCCTGCTAAGCACTTTATTTTTTCTTATAAGTGGACTTGTAGTTTTACAATTTGTAAAAGTCGCCGCATACAGACTAAGAGACTTTTAATTATTTTGCTATGTCTTTTTGTTCAGTCATTACTTTTTTTATGAATTCTATTTCTTTTTCGGTAAGGTCTTTTACCTTTTTATAATTTGAAACAACACTATTTACGATCTCATTATATTTTTCGTTGGTTATGTTCTTAATTCTGCTGGCTTTCTCTTCAACTTTATTTCCCATATCTTTCGCTATTCTTTTTATATCCGCTCTTAACTCTTCACCAGTTTTAGTAGTTAAAAATAGTGCTGTAACTGCCCCTGCTACAAATCCCAGAGCAAATCCTATAAAAACACACTTTGCAGTTTCTGATCCACTGTTACCCATAAAATCCTCCTATGGTCTTAAACAAAAGCTTTCTTAAATAGTATATCTATTATACATATTATAAAAATTATTTTTAATATATTTTCAACAAAAAAATTTTTTGGTAATATTTATAGATTATAGTGAAATAAAGAGAGGGTAGTTTAATCTAAAAGACAACCCCTTAAAAATATTAATATAATTAACCAGCTATAAAAATAAATAAATAATTTATGGAGTTATATCATTACAATAATAAAAAACTGGGCAAACCAAAAATTCACTGGTTAAATACATTACATTCCAGTAAGATTTTAACCAATAAAAATATTATAATAGAAATTCAACAATTTCTACTGGATATCTAATACATATATCACATTTTTTTCAGTCAAAAGTTTGGCTAAATAATTTATTCAAATAATTGTGAGCAAGTCTGGTAGGTTCAGGAATTCTAAACCTGCTTACCTTGAGTGTAAATTCTTAAGAGCAACCTTATAAGATGTTGCTGCTTAAGCAGCAACATCAGCTACCAAAATTCTTTTTACTTTTACCAATATATATAATATCTTTACCAGGATTTCCCAGTATATAAAAAAGTGCCAGGTAGTCTCTGAGATGTCTTGTAATCAAAAAGTTCTGGGATACAAATTTCTTTGCCTGATTTCCAATTTTATATGAAACAGAAGGCCTGTTAAGTAAATATCTTATTCTATATGCAGCTCCCTCAATTGAATTTACCAGAAAACCAGTTCTGTGATTATGTAATTGTATGGTGATTCCACCAACTTCTCCTCCTATTACAGGTTTTTCTTTCCACATAGCCTCAGTAACAGTTAAACCAAAACCCTCCTTCAATGATTTCTGGAGAACTACATCTGCAACTCTCTGTAGTGCATTTATTTTAATATCACTTTTAGATTCTAAAAGTAAAATATGAATATCCGGATCCCCTCTGGCTTCTTTTTTCACCTCTTCCAGTACCATTTCTCCTTCCGGGTCGTCACTGGCCAGGCCCCCTGCTAAAATTAACCTGCAATTTATTTCTTTTCTAACTATACGAAAAGCTTTTATTACTCCAATGGGATCCTTGAAGCTGTCAAATCTTGACACCTGGAGTATTATGGGTTTATCTCTTACTATATTAAAGGTTTTCAAGACACCTTCTATTTCCTTGCTACTAAGTTCTCTATTTTTGCCACTTAATGGATCTATGGATGGAGCTATAAGATACTGGGGGTGGGGAAGGATTTTTGAAAATTTGGCTATGGAAAATATACTGGCATTATATTCCATTAAATATTTTCTTAAAAATTTCCATAAGGATAGATCAGGTCTGGACATATCAATATGACATCTCCATACCCATTTGGTTTTATTTTTAGGGTAAAAATCAACCAGTGGCAGAGGTTGCGGGTCATGGATGATGACCATATCTGCATCAAGATTTATACTCTTAGCATTTTCTTTATTTACTCTGATAAATTTCTCTAAATCTTCATTTGAAAACTTGATTCTTTTTCCCTGCAGCGCATTGTGGATATTTTTGGTTATATTAAAAAATCCATTATTTCCATTTATTACCTCCCACCTGCAGTTAATCCCGAGCTCATTTAATAATGGAACCAATCTATGTAGCATCTCAGCTACCCCCCCGCCATCTTTGGTAGAGTTTACCATTATGATCTTCTTACCCCTGTACAGACGGGCAAGTGATTTAATCTGCTTGATATTTCTCTTGCCAATAATGCTTTGGTAATCCTCAAGGCTGATCATTTTTTAACCTTATTCAAATCACTGTCTAAAATGTTTATTAATTTTTGTCTGGTTTCTTCAACGCTAAAAAAATAAAAATCAATTTCTCTAATTTTTTGTACCAACTCTTTTTTCCGGAAATTATCTTCTATCCATTGAGAGAAATCATCATGTTTCTTTTCTTTTTTTATTTTCCTGGATTCGTAAAAGTGGAAATATAGAGAGCTATCTGGAATATCGTCAAGTGCATCTCTAAATTCATTTAAATTCGCCACTTCTACACCAAGTGGAAGAACTATGGTTGTAGCACTTGAAAAATAAAATTCAGAACCAGGTCTTACCCATGGAATTGTAGGCAAACCCCATATATGCTCTTCTATTATTTCCATTAACACTTCTCTTGCTTTTCTAATAGTCTTATAATCATAAGGATTAAAATTTGCAAGCTTTTCAGCTAAAGCTATATCTTCAAGTTCATAAGCTGACCAATTCGCAAAATCATTAGGGAATTCACCAATTTCTTGACCATACCTGACATGAGACTGATAAAGGTGATGGAACATCACCTTATCTTCTGCTCGCTCTATTATGTCCTGAAACTCCTTTAAGTTACTAGCCTTCTGGCCAGTAGGACTTATTAATACAGTATAGTCATAGAATCTAAATTTTCTCTTAGCGCTTTTCATATCACAGATAATTATATTTGTATCCGAGTGTATACTGTACCATGAATTATTTTATTTAAAAGTAAAATCATAATATTTCATTAATCTCAAGCCTATATGATTTGTATTATAAATACCAGCATTTATAATATTATTAGCAGTTTACAAAAAATTAAAGATTACTATGTCAAATATTGCAGAAAAAATCATAATAATATCTAATAGGATACCCTATAATTTATCTAAAATTAACAAAAAAAGTAGATATAAAAAAAGCGTAGGTGGCCTGGTTACTGCTCTGGATCCTATTTTATCAACAAAAGGTGGAGTGTGGATAGGATGGAATGGACAGGTAGGCAAAAAAACTAATATCAATAAAAAGATCTACATCACTAATGAAAATAGCAACGGTGGATATATGTTAAAATGTATAAATTTAACTACAAATGAAGTTAAAGGCTATTATCATGGGTTTTCTAACAGGTCAGTCTGGCCCTTATTTCATGGGTTCATTTCTCAGAGTCACTTTAATCTGGATTACTGGAAAGCTTATATTTCTGTAAATAAAAAATTCTGTAATGAGACATTGGAAGAAACATCCGGAAAGGAGTTAATATGGATTCAGGACTACCATCTTACCCTACTCCCTGATATGCTTAAACAAGCTAATCCAAAATTAAAAGTTCTATTTTTCTTACATATTCCATTTCCTAATTACGAGATATTCAGAATCCTTCCCTGGAACAGGGAAATACTAAACGGTCTATTGGGATGCGATCTTATAGGCTTTCAGACCAATGGAGATAGAATAAACTTTCTTACCAGTTGCAAGGAATTACTGGATGCCAGAGTAGATTTTATAAAAAGCAAAGTTTTTTATAAAAAAAGAACTGTAAATATCAAGAACCTCCCCATTAGCATAGATTTTGAAAGATTTAACAATCTATCAAAAGGAAAAAGTATAAATAGGTTCTTAAAAAATATCAGAAAGGTTGACAGCAATATCAAATTGATAATAAGTGTGGAAAGACTTGACTATACAAAAGGTATAAAAGAAAAGCTTCTTTCTATTGAAAGATTTTTTGAAAAATATCCGGAATATAGAAAAAAGTTGATTTTTCTCCAAATTTCAGTTCCAAGCAGGACTAAGATTAGAGAATATATTACTTTAAAAAAAGAAATAGATGAGCTTGTGGGCAGAATCAATGGAAGATTTGCTGATGAACTCTGGACACCAATACATTATATATATAAAGAAATACCACAGCCTAAACTGATTGCTCTGTATAAAGCTGCTGATATATGTTTGGCAACCCCTTTAAGAGACGGAATGAACCTTATTGCCAAAGAATATGTTAGCTGTAAAACTGAAGGAAATGGAGTTCTGATTCTAAGCAAATTTGCAGGAGCTGCTGATGAGATGGGGAAATATACTCTTTTGGTAAATCCATATGATATAGAAGAAGTAGCAGATAGTATAAATGCTGCACTTAATCTCCATTGGAATACAAAGAAAAAAATGATGCATGAATTAAGAAAGGTGGTAAGGGAAAATGACGTATTTAAGTGGGCTAGCAAATTTTTAAATTATTATAAGGAAGCTTTTTGACATAGTAAAGCAGATGAAGTATCTTAAATACAATCTAGAAGAAGTTTTGCGTAAAATAAAGGCACGCAGATATATATTTCTTTTTCTGGATTACGACGGAACTCTGGTAGAATTTAAAGATAATCCTGAACAAGCCACACCTCCAGACAAAGTAAAAAATCTTATCTCAGAACTATCCTTAAAAGATAATATCATTACTACTATTGTTTCAGGGCGCACTATTCATAACCTGCTGGAATTCTTTAAAGGTATAGAAACCCAAAAAATAAACTGGATTGGTATTCACGGAGCACAGGTCAAGTATAAAGACTGTGATATTGCATTATCCGATGATGCCAGAGAGTCATTACCTTTCATCAGGAATCTAAAATCACAGATACTTAAGATGACAGATGGTATTCCCTGCTTTTACCTGGAAGATAAAAAGATATCTCTTGCACTGCACTATAGAAAATGCAAGGAAAAGGATATGCTCCATATGCCTGCAGTTATTGATTTAATAGACAATTTTATTAGGAATAAGCCATTGGATTATCTTAAAATGAAAAAGGTGCTTGAGGTAAAGCCTGGAAATATAAATAAAGGAAATTCTCTTAAAATTATAGGAGAAAAATATAAAAGTCTGGTGCCTTCAATAAACATATGCATAGGTGATGATCTGACTGACGAATATCTCTTCAGAGTTAATGAAGATGGGATTAATATAAAAGTAGGTAATGATAACCTAAAAAAAATAAATGCTGAATATTATTTGAAGAATGTAAATGATACATATTATTTTTTAGGCCGTATGGTCAACTTACCTTGATAATAGTTAATATATCACCTGTTTTTTGCCATACAACTACTATACTAAGACCATTAAAAGCATCAAATTTACCTCTAAATATGATGTTTTATACTGGATACAGATTATTTTAAGAATAATCTTTTAAGTGTTTCCAGCGATTATTTTTTATTGGAGTTAGCCTATAAGCCGAGTTCTGTAATGTCTATGAGTTTAATCATAAGCACCAGTAGTCATCCATCTGGGATAAATATTACTATTTATCTCTAGCGGCCTAACCCGGAAGAAGGCGGGCCACCTTATACTTCCCTATTTGGCCTTTCTCCGGATGCGGTTTACCAAGCCAGCCTGTCACCAGACTGCTGGTGAGCTCTTACCTCACCATTTCACCCTTACCAGAATATATAAAATCCTGGCGGTATATTTTCTGTTGCACGAGCGCGGGGATTAGCTTTTACACTAGTCCCGCTGGGTATTGCCCAGCATCCTGCCCTGTGGAGCCCGGACTTTCCTCACAAGCAAAGCTTGCGCGACTACTCAGCTAACTCCAGTTATATATTACAGATATTTAGCGAAAAATCAATATATCCTTATTCATCTATATTCCCAAAGCTTATCTTCGACTCTCCCTCATATGTAAATTCTCTTTTATCAAGCGCCTGATTTACAAGCCTGTCAGCTTCTATATTATTTTTCCTGGAGATAAGCCGGAGATCTACAATATCGTACTTGCTGAGTTTTTCAGATACTTTCAGGTATATTTTTAGAATACCACTGTCTTTTATCTTCCAGACTTTTTTAATCTGATTACTTAGAAGCTTACTGTCAGTAAAAAGTATTATTTTCCTGCAGTGATATTTTTTTACCAGATCAAGGACTTTATCCAGTGCCATATACTCGGCTATATTATTGGTATGCTCACCGATATGGGCGCTGAGCTCTTCAAGTCTCTTATCTTTATCATCATACACCACGGCACCAACCGCTGAAGGGCCGGGGTTGCCTCTTGAACCTCCATCAAAGTATATTTTTAAATAACCATAATTTTCTTCTGTCATTTAAGATTCCAGCTCCTTTTTTATACTATCTATCTCATCTCTGTAAATTACAGCCATCCTTCCGCATATCGGACAACTGTATATTTCATCTATATCCTCCATCTTCTCGGCCGCAATTAACGGTATTTGCATATTGCATACATTGCAGAAATTATCCTTCAGTACTGCAACGGCGATACCTCCTTTTTTACCTTTGAATTCCTTGTACTTTTTTAAATAATCATCAGGTATCTTTAGAATAACATTATCCCTTCTCTTTTTTAATCCTTCAATGATATTTTTTAAAACCTCTAGCTTTTCATTCATCTCGTTTTTTATCCTGTTAATATTTGCTTCAGCTTTATCTTTCTTTGCTTTAGCCAGCTCTACCTTTTCTGACATTTCTTCCATTTCGATCATAATTTCCAGGATTTGGTCTTCCATTTCTGAATTTTTTTGTCTTAATATTTTTACTTCATTCTGGTAATTTTCCAGTTCCTTTGCGCTTGTAATTGTACCGCTGAACAATTTATTCTCATCATTTTTAATCTTTTCATTCTGCATCTCAACAGTATCTTCAAGACTCTTACGCTCACTCTCTAAATCATTATATTTACCATTTACCCTGTTAAACTTCTCCTTAACTTCAGCAAATT
>JAUWQC010000267.1 GCA_030611285.1 bacterium
CAGTAAATGAGCATGATTATCCATGATGCAATAGGCATATAATTTGAAGCGATATCTTTTCTTATATTTTGAGATGATTGTTTTATACTCTTCTTTATTGTCCTTGCTCCTAAAAATATAGGAACGATTGTTGCCCCGAACCAAAACATGATAAAGTGCACCCTCGTAGTGAATTCTCGGTTTTCTGGCCATGCTTATCACCTGTCTTTATTTTTTTCAGTATATCATTATTTTGTGAACTTGTGAAGCCTGACCCCAGTCACACAAAGAAACAATGAGTAATTTTGAATATTATACCGGCGCTATCCAACCTATAAGGATAATGTTCTTTTCCGATGAAATAGCCTATCCTTTAATCTAGCGGGAATTCCCACTAGATTAAATATTTTACTTTTCAGATTTTAAAAAGATTGAATTTAAGAAAAAGAGGTAAATGAAAAAATGTGAATATTATTAAAAATAGTTTGCCAAACTTAATCTATCCATTATAATAAATAAAAGGTTGCTCATTTTATGAATTTCATTTTTTAATTAAGTAAAAGGAGGTCTATCTTGAAAACAATGAACTTAGCGGGCATTTATCCACCTATTGTTACACCCTTTCTAAAAGACGATGTAGCCCACCACTATTTAGCTGAAAATGTAGAAAAGTTAAGCAAAAGTGGCATTAAAGGGCTCATTGTTTTGGGATCTAATGGAGAAAATGTTTATCTTTCGGAAGAAGAAAAAATTGATGTTGTGAAAACGACTATCCAATCCGCTTCCAAAAACATGTTAATTATTGTTGGTTCCGGTTGCGAATCAACTCGGGAAACCATTTATCTGACCAATAGAATGGCAAAGATGGGTGCACATGCTGCACTGATTGTGACACCTTTCTATTATGGCAGCAAAATGAATGACGAAGCCTTAATAAAATATTATTCTACTGTTGCTGACCAGGTTGAAATACCTATTTTACTCTACAACGTCCCCAATTTTACCGGAATTAATCTAAGTGTAGAAGCCTTATCAGCACTCTCAAAGCATCCCAATATTATTGGCATTAAAGACAGTAGTGGCAATGTTAATCAACTCGGCCAATATCTTAATCAGGTCAATCCTGATTTTAATGTTTTGGTTGGTACAGCAGGTGCTTTGTTTGCAGCACTCATCCTTGGTTGTAAAGGAGGGATACTTGCTCTGGCCAATATTCTTCCCAAAAAGTGTGTTGAAATTTTTCAACTGATACAAGACGATAAAATAAAAGAGGCTCGGGAATTACAACTTCGTATGATACCGGTAAATCATGCTATCACAGCCAAATATGGTATCAGCGGTCTGAAATATGCTATGAACTTACTTGGTTATAAAGGGGGAGAGGTCAGGTCACCTCTTCTGGCAACTAAATATGAGGAACAGGAAAAGATCAAAGAAATTCTAATGGGGGCAGGAATAGAAATCACTTAAGATTTGTCCACTAAAAGTTGTCGGATTATTGATCTGACACACCTTCCCAATTTATTTAAATATGACAAACGAAACGTCCCCCTGTCTTAATAATGGTCAACGCGACTCAGTTCGGCTATAAGAAGACCTTAAATTTTCTTCTCGGCATATTTAGCGGATTTGTGGTCATTATGATTCTA
>JAUWQC010000027.1 GCA_030611285.1 bacterium
ATAGCAATTCCAAAAATAATCAGGCCCAAAACAATTAGCGGATTTGAAATATATTCCGACTGTAGAACATGATTGAAATCTTTAAAATCCGCACCACCGTAAAACAATGAAAATCCAAAAAAGAATAAAATTACTGTTAGCGTTGGCCTTAGAAAATATCCTAATATATAAGGTCTTGCCTTGTTCATCTTTAAATTAAGAGCGGTAACTAATTGAAATATGGTTAAGCTTGTGAATATTAAAAGAAAATTTCTGGCAACCGCTACAAAAACAGCACAGACAGTTGAGAATAAAAAAAGAATCAATATTTTAATAAAATGATTACTGTCCACTTTATATATGGAAATAAAAAATAACAAATTCAGGGCACTAAATAAGATAATACCTATTTCTATCATTTGCGCAGTCTCAAAGAGAGTGAGGAAATTAGAAAAATTGCCCATTGAAATAAAACTATAAATATTAAGATAAAAAGCCAAAATAAGAGAAATTGAAGTTACTATTATCAGAAATCTTTTGATAGCCTTACTTTTAGATATTACAAAAAAAGAGGAAATAAAAATTGCTCCTGATAAAACAATTATACTTTGAAGAGGATTTATTTTTCCATTAATATAAGCCATGAAGTCCATAATCTATATATTATCTTCTCCCCACCAGTCGCTCCTGGTTATCTTAAATAATCTAAATTCCCTATAAAGAATTTCTTTGTCAAGCGGATCCAGCTTTAAATAAATGTAGCAAATAATACAAAACATTAAAAAATATATGGATGTAATTCCAAAAATAATAAATATTCCACCCCACAATGAACGCTGGTATAAAAACTGTGAAAAACTCAAAAAATTGATAGTGGCAGAAATTATTATAAACTGATAAGAAACAAATGCCGATATAATATTCTTGCTGTAAAATATTCCAAATACCCCTATCAGGAAAAGTAAAAAGTTGAAATATATTATAAATTGAAAATTCATTTTTCTTCCAAACTAATAATAATAAACCATAAAAAGGATACAAATAATACTGCAATTATAATTATTAAAATTAAACTATAATTGGTAAAAAACTTACCGGCAATATCGCTTAGACCAATGATGAAAATGTTACCGCTGACACTAACTTTCTGTAAAAAATCAGATGTATAATTATAAATTAAATAACCAATAGCTGCGCAAAATAAAAACGGTAGAATAATATTGACAATTATACCTTTGATATTACTATTTAATTTTTCATCTAATCTTTCCTTATCCCCAAATAATTCTATTTGAAAAACAAACAGGTATAATGACAAAAAAAAGAACATAATAAAAATTCCAGCTATAAAAAATAAAATACCGGAATAATAAACAAAACTTAAGATTCCGACAAATAAAAAGGTGAGAAACAAAAATATTAATTTCTTTCTCTTACTGATTAGAATAAGTGACAGTAATCCTGATATCGCCAGTCCAAAGAGGCTGGCGCAGTGTATTATTATTAATATTAATTGACTTCCAAATGACATAGTTACTTCTACCAGAAATCCCTAATTGTGCTTGAAGGTTTTATCAATTCAATTTTTCCCAATCTCAAATTTTTCCCACTACATTCCGCAAGTTGATATTTGTAAGACATATCAATAGCATTCATTTCACAAAACTCAACACAATTTCCGCAAAAAATACATTTGCTTAAATCCAGACAGAATTCATCCAGAACTTCCCTGCCATTATCTTCAATTCTTTTCTTTACTTCTATACAATCCTGTGGGCAAATTATATTGCACAATCCACAACCATTGCAAATAACCTCGAGGGAATCCAGATCCAATTTTAAATGAAGGACGCCCCTGCTGCCATCAGGAATTATTATTTTCTCTCTGGGATAAATAACAGTCCTGGACTTCTTAAATAAATTTCCTAAAATGATAAAAAAATTCTTAAGTAACCTTAACATCTTAATAAAACACTTAATTAAATTAAACTATATACATTCCTGGCTACAAAAAATCCCAGGGTAACAATAAAATTAAACAGCGAAACTGGAATCAAAAACTTCCAATTAATCCTGACTAAAAGTTTATAACTATCTATTCTGCCAATAGCTTTGTCCATCAATAACAATAGTATAAAAATAAAATAAAATTTAAAAGCAAGTACAATCTCTCCCCTGATAAAATATATGTTTTGCCAGCCACCCAAATACAGGATATTTAAAATTATAATCAAGAAAAGAACAATCATATAAACTGAAAATTTTTCAACAATTTTCCCTAAACCTATTCCCTCTTTACCTATATCTACCTCAGTAGATAAGTAGCTCTTTCTACTTAGGCCCAATAACTTTAATTGCAAAAACAATGAAATAAAAAAGGTTATAAAACCCAGGGGCTGGAAAATTATATTCCAGTGCTGATACTGAGAATTTACAATTTCCTTTAAGCTTAAGGTCTTACTTATTAAAACAATACTTACAATACTAAATAAAACAGGGACCAGGAAAGAAAGTAAAATTAATACTTTCTTACTGGCTTCACTAGATATGGCACTGTAAGAGGTCCTGCTTGAATTAAAAAATAATACAATTATCAGTCCTATATAGAAAGTTATTGCAACCAAAAGGCTGTAGTCCATTTCTACCAAAACCAGATTTGCAGTAATAGGAACTGCACTCCACATTAGAAAAGAGAGTAAAAAAATAAAAAAAGTCCAGATATTTATCCTACTATCCCTGGACAAATATTTAAAGAATCTAATTAGAGGAAAACCAGCACCTCTTATTCTGGTTATTCTATATCCCCTTCTAAGCTCAATACGAGCTGTAAGCTTATTACCTATATATTCGCATATATATAAATTTACCACTAATACTGCAAAAATATAAAAAATTTTTTTTAAAATAAATAACATAATGCTCCGCTGCTATGTACTTATTATTTCACCCGGGCTTATATCCAGACTGGCTAAAATTAAATTAATATCTTCTAATCTGTTCTCCTTCAGTATCTTCTCACTCAAAATAAGACTATTCATTGAAGGTCCCTTTACTATTAACGAATTTATATTGCTCTTTTCAACCTCAATATAAATTTTAAAAAGACCATGGGGGCACTCAATGCCGTGCGACACTGCTTCAGATTTAAATTCTATACGAGATAAATTTATCCTCTTTATAAAAGCTCCTGAAGGGAATTTATTTATAATTTGACTTATTATCTTAAGAGACTGAAATATCTCATTAAATCTTATTAAAACCCTATCCAGACAATCCCCTGTCCTGCATATAGGTACCGTAAATGAGAAGTCTTTATATGAAATAAAATCTTTATCTTTACGTAAATCATATCTAATACCTGAAGCTCTTAAATTTGGACCTGATATGCCATAATCTAAAGCAATTTCTTTACCAATAATTCCAATATTCTTTAACCTTTCAATTACCAAAAAATCATCAATTATTATCTTTTCAATTCTTCTTATATTTTTATATAAGATTGGTAAGCTTTTCCTGATACTGGATATTATCTCTTTACTTATATCCTTCTTTACTCCACCTATTCTTATAAAATTGGGAACAATTCTGGAGCCTGTAACGGTCTCTATGAGCTTTAAAACCCGTTCCCTTTCCAAAAGAGAAAGACTATAGGCAACGTCATACCCTAAAATATTACAGATATTTGAAATGAAATAAACATGGTTTGATATTCTATATAGCTCGCATAGAAGCATTCTGATATACCTGGCTCTTTCAGGTACTTTTAGCTGCAGTAATTCCTCAAAAGCGCTGCAAAGACAAATTTCCGGGAATATGCCTGCCTTCCAGTCAAATCTGCTGATATAGGCTATAAGATTATAAATCTCCAAACCTTTATAATAATGATTACCGACAACCCTGCTAATATCGATATCAACATAAGCTTCTTTAACTACGTCATTATCAGTAGAAATATTCAAATCAAAACAATCCAGACCATCCAGGCTCTGACAAAAAATTTTAATATCAGAGTTTTCAGAAATTAACTTACTTCTATCCCTGTAAAAATTAACTGGTTCATAGAATTCCCCCAGGGCGTTAACAATCTCGGTACAGCCATTTTCCAGTTCTCTGCTGGATATTTCTATTTTTATTAGAACAGAAAAATTATTAACAAACGATGTAAGGTTTATTATTAGAAAATTTTTTTTACTAATTTTGTAAGCAGCTGTACTTTGAAAACTATTTACTTTAAGTTCAGGATTTTCCTTTAGCTCTTTTAAAACCTGGTAAAGATTCTCTTTAGATACTTCTATTAAAATATCCTGTCCGGCTTTAAAAATATTTTTTATTTTATCTTTTAAAATAAATTCCAGGTTTTTACCTATTTCCTCCATAAGTACAAGCTTTGGAGAAGAATAGATTTTATTATAAATATTATTAATCATTTAAATAAATAAAATTTAAAAATTACTATCTATATTATTATTAATCTCTGCCTGAAAATCTTAAAATAGCGTATATAAACGCTTCCGGTCTGGGCGGGCAGCCTGGAATATACATATTTATTTCTACTTTATTCCGGAACTGGCTTAACAGTTTACTCTCCGATTTAAATAAATTTTCATTTAAGACACAGCTTCCCACCGCAATTATCCATTTTGGGGAACTCATCCTGTCATAAATATTTAAGACCCTGGTTATGCCTTTTTTATTATAAAAACCCTGGATTACCAATATATCAGCATCTTCAGCGGTGCTGACAAAATTTACACCAAATCTTTGAATATCATATAACGCTCCCTGGGTTGCAAATATTTCCTGTTTACAACAACCAAATCCTGTGACCAGTATATTCAAGTTACTTCTAGCAAGAGAAGGCATTCAGATAACCCCTAACTTATAATCTTTGATTTGACTAGATATATAACCATTAATATAAGATAAAATACTATACCAATGATTAAATACAGATTTAAACCTGGTGATGGCTCTCTGCTGTAATTTAAAACAGCAAAGATAAGGAATGTAAAAATAATTATAATTATAAATACTGTACCCAGGATAAAAATATTTTTTAGCTGATAAGGTTCCTTTTTATAGCTAAACATATCAGAAGAGCTGGTAGGAAAAATTTCTTTTTTTAATTCTATATTGTTTCTTCTTCCAGTCTTATGGATCAAAGTGCGTGATAATAAAAAAAGTGTTGCAAATATAAATGTTATTACAGCTATAAATAGGGTAAAAGCTATGATGTTATTAATATAAGCAGCAATAGATTCTTCCGGCATTATAATTTCCTGTTTTATATCTTCCTATTTTTTTTACTATTTTTGAGATTAAACTCTATCACAATTGCACTGCTACTTCAATTGATAACATTAGGTGATTTATAATTTATATTTTTCTAAAAAAATATACTGTAATATTCATAAATTCACAAGAATGTATTTCAAAGCGAGCAAGTATAAAGCGGATATTCATTCCATAATTTGCAGTTAATCAGAAGCTCTTCAAACAAGTTTTCCGGAAGTGTAGTAAACTATTCTCTAAATTAGTTCATTGAATCTGTATTGAAACTTTCTACTTTGGGTAGCGCAAAATTTCGGGATTTTGCCTAAAACTTGGCTCTTACTTTTCTCACTATTTTTGAATCAAAACTTTTTTATAACTACGCCGTCACTTCAATTAATAACATCAATTAGTTTAATAATTTATATTTTTTTTAAAAATATACTATAATGATTTCTAATGAGAATAAGAAAACCTTCAAACGGTATTAAAAAAATAAAAAACATTGGAATTTTTTCCTGGTCAATAATTGGCTTTCTTCTAATCGCTGCGCTTTTTTTTTACATCATATATTTGATAAGGGCAGCAATCATACCATTAATTTTAGCTATAGCCATTGCCTATCTTTTAACCCCCATTGTAACTTTACTACAAAAGAAAATGCGTAGAGTATTTTCCGTTACAATAACATCTATCATTTTTATAGGGATTATTTTTACTATATTTTTCTTCATTATACCCATAATAATTGATCAATTTATGACATTCATTGATAAATTTCCATCATATATGCAAAATTTGACCAGGGCTATAAACGACTTTTTGCAAAAAAGCATTATTATTAAAAACGCTGAGAGCCTAACTGGTAAGGAAATAATACCCAAGGATGTCAGCGGTATTACCCAGTATCTTATCAGCAGGATTAATTTAGAAGAAATTGATATCTTCCGGCAAGCTGCTACCGTTGGCAGGTTAGCATTCAATACAGTTCTATACCTTATAGTAGGACCTCTGCTGGGAATATATATACTTAATTATGCACATAAAATAAAAACAACATTCATAAAAATAATGCCAAAAAGATTCAAAAATCAGACCACTATTATTTTGGAAAGTATTAATAAAGTTGGCGGAAGGTATATTAGAGCGCGAATATTAATATCTATTATTGTTGGAATACTATGCACCATTGTACTTCTGGTATTAAAAGTAGATTTCGCGATACTGCTTGGTTTCATAGCCGGCCTGCTTAATATGATTCCGCTTCTTGGTCCCATAATAGGAGCTGTACTGGCCGCACTGGCCGCACTTATTATTTCACCGTTTAAAGCCTTGTTAGTAATCCTTCTGTTTGTGGCTATTCAACTGATAGATGCTTACGTGCTCTCTCCAATTGTATTTAAGTACCAGATAGGAGTGCATCCCGGCATTATGATCTTTTCCCTTATGGCAGGCGGCGCTTTGTTTGGTATATGGGGACTTTTCTTTGCTGTACCTGCAGTAGCTATTTTGCAGGAAATATTAAGATACTATCTTCTGGAAAAAAATAAAATAGCATCCTGATATATTTCTCTTAGAGGCTTTCCTGTTCTTTTTGCCAGTTCAGCGCAAGACTCAAATTCAGGTGAAATGGTTATCTCTTTTCCCTTATGAGTACCAATTTTTACCTTAACTTCTCCATAAGGTAATTTGACAGTTTCAATTTTCCTGTTAATTGAATACCTTTTAACTTCTTCTCTTCTAATACCCAGTGTTGTGGATTCCAATAATATGATATCAATTATTTCCAGCTCCAATTCCCTGTTACAGAGAACACAAAGTTTAAAGGCAGGCCTGTTTTTTTTCATATAGATAGGCTCCGTCCATACGTCCAGCACTTTATTTTTAAGCAATTTCTCCTGCAGGTATCCTATAATCTCAGGAGTGCTGTCGTCAATATTTGCAGAAAGAACAATTAGATCTTCTGCTTTTAACCTATACTTATCTTTGACGACTCCCTTTAAAATCCTTAAAACATCCGGGATTTCTTTTTTTATCTTACTCCCTGCCCCATAACCGACTTTTTCAATTTCCATACAGGGAATCTCGCCAAATTTTACTGCCATGATTTTTATTATAGCAGCGCCTGTAGGAGTAGTTACTTCATAATCAAAAATACCTGTGTAAACAGGTATCCCCTTTAATATCTCTACTGTAGCCGGTGCCGGTACAGGTAATTTCCCATGTGAACTATCAACAAACCCACTGCCCAATGGAATTTTACTGCTATAGTATGACTCAATTCCTAAACTTTTTATACCTATAGCAGTACTTACGATATCAATAATAGAATCAACTGCACCAACTTCATGAAAATGTATCTCATCTATATCATAACCATGTATCCTGGCTTCTGCTTCCGCAATTAATTGAAAAACATCCAGAGATATTTTTTTAACCTCAACATCAAGTTTGCTTCCACTAATTATTCCTTTAATATCCTTATAATTTCTGCTGGGCTGCGTTCCAGTTACTTTTACATCAAATTTTTTTGCTCTAACAGGACCCATCCTTATTTCTCTGCAAGCTATGTTATATCCATCAATATTAAGTTTACCTAATTCATTTTTTAGAAATGAAAAATCCAGTCCCAGATCAAGCAATGCACCAACTACCATATCGCCACTTATTCCTGAAAAACAGTCAAAATATAAGATCTTTTCCATATTTGTTTATCTCCAGAATATGTAAACTTTTTAAAACATCTTTCCCTTAAATAAATTCGTAGCTTTAAAGTTTTATTGTTTCAAAATATCATTTTACTAAGACTATTGCAAAAATATAGGTTTTTATATATTTTATGTTTCCAGGTAAAAATATCAAAATGATAATGGACAGAAAAAAAATTAATAAACTAAAAAAAATCCTTGAAGATATGGGTTCTTTAATTATAGCATTTTCAGGTGGAGTAGATAGCAGCTTCCTCTTAAAGGTAGCAGAAAATGTGCTTGGTAAAAATGCCATTGCGGTTACTGCAAAATCACTTACATATCCAAAAAGGGAACTGAAAGATGCAAAAAGAATCGCAAGGAGTCTAAATTGCAGACAGATAATCATTGATTCTAATGAGCTGAAAATAAAAGAATTCAGAAATAACTCAAAAAACAGGTGCTATTTTTGTAAAAAGGAACTTTTTTTAAAATTAATTTCTATAAAAAATAAATATAAATTTAACTTTGTGGTTGATGGTACCAACTATGATGATTTAAACACATTCCGTCCAGGGTTAAAAGCATTAAAAGAACTGGGAATAAGAAGTCCTCTTGCCGAAGCTGGCATGACCAAAGAAGAAATAAGGAAATATTCCAGAATGTTAAACCTATCAACATGGAATAAGCCGTCCTTCTCCTGTCTATTATCCAGATTTCCGTATGGTGAAGAGATTTCAAAATTTAAATTGGAAAAAATTGAAAAAGCTGAAAGTTTCCTTCATTCCCTGGGCTTCAGACAGGTAAGAGTAAGATACCACCACCCCATTGCCAGAATAGAAATAGAAAAAGAAGAAATCCCCAAAATACTTCAAAGCAATATCAGGGAAAAAATGATAAAAAAATTAAAAAAAATAGGATTTGAATATATCACTTTAGATCTTGAAGGCTACCGATCAGGGAGCATGGATGAACCAAAGGAATGTAATATAAACTAGTAACCAATCCTTTTAAGAAATTCCTTATAATTTTTATTAAAAATTTCTTCAACTTCATCTTTTTTCAAGCCGGAACCCAGACCCACTCTTTCCTGCATATCTGATTTAAATAAATCATTATGGCTGTGGGCATCACTATTTATTAAGAACTTAACCCCGGCTTCCCTGCCCACATTTGCTACAGCTCCATTGGCAAGACTATGACCAGCTCTGGAAGAAATTTCCACAAAAATACCATTCCGGGCTGCAAGTTTTGCCTCCTCTAATTTAAAAATTCCAGGATGGGCAAGCAAGTCAACGTATTCTGATTTTACCGCTTCTAAATTAGTACCCGGCTCAACACTTTCCACAATGCTCTCCCCGTGGACTATCACTATCCTCGCTCCTAATTCTTTAGCCTCTCTGGCCATATTATTTATACTCTTAGCCGGAATATTAGTTAGCTCTACCCCCGGAATTGCATTTATATCCCAGTGCTTCTCTGCAAGCTCACAGTCTCTCATTACCCTTGAAATTATAAAATCAAGATTTGAATAACTTCCGTGATCGGTCAAGGCTATGCACCTGTACCCAAAAACAACTGCAAATCTTATAAGCTCAATAGGGCTGTTTTTGCCATCAGATAAAAATGTATGAGTATGAAAATCATATATCATAGAAAATATT
>JAUWQC010000203.1 GCA_030611285.1 bacterium
TGAGGAATTTATTGAAGAAGAAAAGACTTTTATGGTAACTGCTGAAGAAGGTGGAATTTTCGAACTTTCTGATAGAAGCAGGATTGAGATACCCCCCAATTCTTTAAGTGAAGATGCAACACTATATTTTGCTAAAATAAACTTGGAATCCCAAAACACAAGTGATTTTAACAGTGAGATTATCTACGAAGTTAAAATAATCGAAAATACTGTAAAAATTCTTCAACCTTTTAAACTATTTCTACCCATTCCTTCAGGAATAGACACTTCTAACATTGCTGTTCTTCGTTTTGATGACGATAATTATGAGTTGATCGAGGGGAATGTAGGTTTAAAATCTATTGATAGTTTTATCTCAGTAGATACAGAAAAAATAGGATATTTCCAGCCTATGAGTATTTTTACTCCTATAATAGAAATTACCAAAATTGCATATACTATAGTTACGGTTGTGAATAAAGGTAGAAAATATTATAAGGAAAATAATTTTAATGAACTTTCTTCTCTTCTTAAAGAAGCAAAAGAAGAAATGGATGATGCGTATGACATGGTATTACAAACCCCCGGTTTAACCAGAGAGGATGGGATAGAAATATTAAAGGGTGTTGCATCTTCACTTGTAGTTGACGCGTACTTAGCAATAAATTGTCCACCTCTCTATTTATTAAGCTGGATAGTAGGGATTTTTAAGAATACATGGACAGCTGTAATATCTCTGTGTAAAATTGCAGAAGCAAGAGATGCATTATTGCATTACTATGGAAAAGTATTAAAACATAAATTAGCATTGTATTATTTTGAAAAAATTGGTTTAGATATCTCGTATATAGATGCTAGTCCCAAATTTGGACCAGCTCCCCTTAAGGTTAATATTACAGGCTGTATTACTTCAGGGACGATACCTTATAATTTCCAATGGCACTTTGGTGATGGAAAGTCAGAAGAAATCCAAGTGAGTAATGGAGTTTGTTCTTCCGTATGGCATACTTATGAAGAACCAGGCAAATATACACCCATACTTTATGTTGAAGATAAGGATGGGAGAAAAGGTGAAGCTGAGGGAGGAGAAATTACTGTTACTCCTCCAGACAAGGTATTGGACAGGATCGAGGTTCTTCCCTCCAGTATGACCATAAAGGAAGGAAATTATCAATTTATTCCCTCTATTACCGCCTACTATTCAGACGGGAGCAGCAAGATTCTTTCTCTTAGTAATTCCAGCTTAACTTATGAAAGTTTAAATACTTATGTAGCTACAGTAAGTAATGGTAAGATAACCGCGAAAAATAAAGGTACTGCCACTATTAAAGTATACTATACCGATGGAGTAACAGTTAATGATTCAGTAGCAGTTACAGTTACTCCCGATAAAGTACTGGATAGAATCGAAGTTCTTCCTTCCAGCATGACCATCAAAGAAGGGAATTATCAGTCTATCTCCTCTATTAAAGCCTACTATTCAGACGGAGACACCAAAACCCTATCTCTTAGTGACTCCAGCTTAACTTATACAAGTTTAAATACTTATGTAGCTACAGTAAGTAATGGTAAGATAACCGCAAAAAATGAAGGTACTGCCACGATTAAAATATATTATCTTGAGGGGATAATTGTTACTGATTCAATATCTGTTACAGTTCCTGATAATAGAGTGCCGAAGAGTATTACAGTGTCTCCTGCTAGCATGTCCTTAAATCAAGGAGAATATCAATATATCTCCTCTATTACCACGTATTATTCAGATGGGAGCTCCGAAACGATATTTATTAGCAATCCGAATTTAGAATATATTAGTTCAGATAGTAGTATTGTCGAGGTAGATAAAAATGGTAAAATATTTGCAAAATCATTCGGTACTTCTACAGTTACAATAAAATTTTATGATAACGGAATAACTGTTGAAGATAAAATAACAGTGATTGTTGATGGAGAAGATGGAGGTTTAGTTCAAGTTGAAATAACTAATATCGGGAGTTCTTCAGGAGATTTGATTGATCCTTTTGAATTTAATAAATGGTATGATGCGATAGTTTATTTCCATAAATCTAATACCGGTACAGGAAGCGGGACAATTGAAATAAGGCCAAAATCAGATTCTGGTATTATCTATAATCCTACTGTAAAATACTTTGAATATAATGATGGTACTAGTAGTGTTAGCAAAGGATTTGATTATCAATTTGTAGGATCTGGAACAACTAGAGAGCTTACATTTGAATTGTATGATCAGGCTACCGGGATAAAATTAGATGAATATACTTCTGAGACTTTACATATAATGCAACCTGATCCGCATTTAGATTATATTGAATCAGTTCCTTCATCAACCAATCTACAAAAATTAGATTTCTTCTATTTTGGTAGTGATTATTTAATTAAAGCACATTTTGATGATGGACAAATTGAAAATTGGACAGATTATAATAAATTTCTTTTTGAGTCATCAGATGAATACATTGCCTATGTAGAGGAACATGGTGGAATATGTGGAATAGGGGTAGGCACAGCATCAATCACAATTACTTACAAGGAGGA
>JAUWQC010000202.1 GCA_030611285.1 bacterium
CCTGAAAAGGGTAAGGAATTCATCTCTGATATTTATATCAAAGAAGGAATCCTGGCTGAAATGGGGGAAAATATTAAGGCGAAGGGAAAGGAACTGACCGAGATTGACGCAAAAGGCTGTATAGTCTGCCCCGGCTTTGTGGATATGCATGTTCATCTGCGTGATCCCGGCTTTGAAGATGAGGAGACCATTAAGAGTGGAGCTTTATCTGCGGTAAAAGGAGGAATAACTACAGTTGCCTGTATGCCCAATACCAGTCCTCCAATAGACAGTGAGTCTATGATTAAATATATTTTGGAAGAATCGCAAAGAGCAGCCTGCAAGGTCCTTCCTGTAGCCGCTATGACCAGGGGCCTTAAAGGCACCGAGATTACTGATATGGGGCTTTTGGCTGAAGCAGGAGCGGTTGGTTTTTCAGATGACGGCATGTGTATAAGCGACAGCCGGCTTATGTATGAAGTTATGAGATATTCAACTCAATTTGGTCTTCCTCTGGTATTACACGAGGAAGATTACTACGTATCCAGAGGGGGCCTTGTAAATGAGGGGCGCTATTCAGCAATGCTGGGGCTTGATGGAATATCCAGCCTGAGTGATGATGTAATTATTGCAAGAGATATAATTCTTGCCGGCAAGAGCAGGGCAAAAATTCACATAACTCATGTAAGCACAAGGGGCGGAGTAGAAATGATAAAAAAAGCCAGAGAAGGCGGACTGAATATAACCTGTGATGTAACCCCGCATCATCTTTTTTTCAATGACAGCTATCTTGCCTCCTTTAATACAAACCTTAAGGTAAAGCCCCCTATAAGAAGCGAGGAAGACAGGCTGGCCCTGATAGAAGGTGTAAAAGGTGGAGTAATTGATGCTATAGCCAGTGATCATGCTCCCCATCTTGACACTGAAAAAAATACAACTTTCAGGCTTGCTGAGTTTGGAACCATTGGACTTGAGACCTTATTTAGCGCTGCTTTCAGCAAACTGTGCAGGGAGGAAAAAATAAGTCTTCTTAAGCTTATAAGTTTAATTACCACATCACCCGCAAAAATTCTGGGTATTGATGAAGGGAAGATAGAGGTGGGCAAAACTGCAAATATTACTGTTATAGATACGGAAGCTGAAGAGGAGGTAAAAAAGAAAGATTTTGTCTCAAAAAGCAAAAACAGCGCATTTATAGGGCAGAAACTGTGGGGAAAAGTAATCTGTACCATAAGTGGCGGCGAATTAGTTTATATAAATAGATAACACATACGAGAAGGATTATAATTTTGAAAGCAATTTTAATGTTAGAAGATGGAAAGTTATTTAAAGGTGAAAATATTGGGTGTTGCGGCGAAACAATTGGTGAAGTGGTATTCAATACATCTATGATGGGCTATCAGGAAATATTAACCGATCCTTCTTATTGTGAGCAAATAGTTACAATGACCTATCCCCAGATTGGAAATTACGGTGTAAACAGTGTAGATGTAGAATCAGATAAAATTCAAGCTAAAGGCCTGATTGTAAAAGAATATTTTGATTACTATAGTAACTGGAGGGCAGAGGGCAGTCTCGAGGATTATATTAAGAATTATAATATTGTAGGTTTAGCCGGGATAGATACCAGGCAATTAACCAGGCATATCAGACTTGAGGGCGCAATGAAAGGAATTATTTCAACTGAAACTGAGGATGAAAGTGAGTTGGAAAAAAAGATGGAAGGCTACCCGTCGATTATTAAAAGAGACCTGGTAAAGTATGTTACTTGCGACAAACCATATATTTATAATCCAAAAAAAGGTGATTATAAGTATATTGTTGTGGCAGTAGATTTTGGAGTAAAAATGGGTATTCTGAAATGTCTGGATTGGGAAGGTTTTAGAATAATTATTGTACCAGCATCTACAAAACCTGAAGAAATATTAAAATATAATCCTGATGGTATTTTACTTTCTAATGGACCAGGAGATCCCTCAGTTGTAGGTTATGCTATTAAAACTATTAAAAAACTAATTGGTAAAAAACCAATTTTTGGAATTTGCCTGGGCCATCAGCTGTTAGCTCTTGCTCTGGGGGCAAAGACTTATAAGCTAAAATTTGGCCATCATGGAGGCAATTATCCAGTTAAAAATCTTAGAACAGGAAAGATTGAAATAACATCACAGAATCATGGATTTGCAGTTGATAAAGAATCGTTAAAAGATATTGGCAATACCAATTATAAAATAACTCATTTGAATTTAAATGATAATACAATTGAAGGATTAGAATATGAGGATATAAATGCTTTTACTGTACAATATCAACCAGAAATAAAACCGGGTCCTCATGACTCAGGATATGTTTTTAACAAATTTACTGAGTTAATTAAGAATTTTAATAATTAGAAATTAGAAAGAGTATTTATGCCTAAAAGAAGAGATTTAAAGAAAATTTTGCTTATAGGTTCAGGACCAATAGTCATCGGGCAGGCCTGTGAGTTTGATTATTCAGGAACCCAGGCTTGCAAAGTTTTAAAACAAGAAGGTTACAAGGTGGTACTTGTAAACAGTAATCCTGCTACAATTATGACGGATCCTGAATTTGCAGATAGAACTTATATTGAACCATTGACACCCG
>JAUWQC010000257.1 GCA_030611285.1 bacterium
TTTAAAAGCCTATTATATTCATCTGGATCGTATTCTAAATCTGCATCTTGTATTATAACAAAATCTCCGGTAGCATTTTCAAAACCAGTTCTAACTGCAGCACCCTTTCCCATATTTTTCTTTTTATATATAACTTTGTCAACTATTGGCTCTATTTTCTCTTTCAATATAATTATAGATTCATCAGAAGAACCGTCATCAACTATAATTATTTCTTTTTTTATTTGACCTAAATTGACATCTTTTACCTTTCTTATTAATTCTTCCAATGTCTTAGCTTCATTGTATGCTGGAATTATTATTGAAAGTTTCACCCAATGCTCCTTTTTCTAAAAAAATTTATCCTATATTTTAACTTAAAATACTAAAAAATAAAAAATACTTTCCTTTTACTGAGTTCTAATCAAAATTTAATCTATACTTTTGTGTAGCAAATGCCCTAAATTCTGGAGAGTCTATAATTCTATCTATAACTATTGTTCTGGTAATGCTGCCATCTTGTAAACCTTTTAACCAGTGGTTAAGACCATCTACATCAGGTTCCCTGCCCAGCAATAACCAATAAAGAACTTCTATAAATTCTTTATCAGAATATCTGCTTTCAAACTCTTTATTCTCTACCAGTAATTCTTTGGCCAACTCATAGATACTGCCAGGGTTTCTTACAATATCTCTAACCCAGTTATCTATTTCTTCCCGGGTTGGTTTTCTTTCATAACCATAACTGTAAAACTGTGATATAAAATCCTGCAGTTCATACTGGCTAAAATCATATAGTTTTATCTCAGCATTGGGATTATTTAAGTAAATAATATCATCCCTTAAAAATTTGAAAGGCCACCTGGATGCCAGAGTCCTTATTTTATAACTATCAATTACCCTGCCGTAATCTCTTAGCTCTCCTATATCGCCAATAGTCCATACCCTTTTATATCCCAGCATTTCCCCTTTTAATTCATCCAGTTCCTTCTGCCTGCTGCCATCCATATTGGTAAAATCAAAGTTTTTTCCAGCATAAAAATAGAACTGAGGAGGATAGTAGGTATCCTGGTCTATATAAACATATACCTTATCTCCATCTTTTCTATTCTCCATATAATAATTTATAACAGATTTTAACTCCACTTTGTATGTTGGCTCTATTAAATGATAAACTCTGGGTATAGCTGGCAAAAAGAACAATAAAACTAGAAAAATAACTGCCACACTTCTGTGAGCCTTCTTTAGCCAATTATAAAAAAAACAGATACCATAGGCACTCACCAGGAGCACCAGCGGAACAAGGTAAAGGGTTAATCTATCCCCAAAAGGAAATTTGCCAAGAGCTGAAGCACATAATGCCAGAAATATTATACCTATTACATAAAGGCTGAAATGCCCTTTTTTATTTTTAAAAGCATAGATTATTCCTAACATAAATAAAATAATAAAAATATAGGCACAAACATCAATTATAAGGGGGAACCTACCGGTCAGTATGGTATCGGTATTGGTAACATAAATAAAAAATTCCTTTATGGTTCTGGGAAACCACAGAACTTCTTTCCAATTTGCGGGTGGAAAAGGCATAAACCCACCAACCCAGTAATCTAATAGGGGCTCAAATTCAAAATTAGGATTCCTTCTATAAACAAATACATATTCTGCTAAAATATTTGAATGTTTTTCACCAGTATTTTTAACTCTGAAGATATAATCTCCTGCATATTTTAAT
>JAUWQC010000161.1 GCA_030611285.1 bacterium
TCTAACAATATTTTTATTTTTAATCAATTTGATCCTTTCGCTTATTAAAAAATTCTCCCATAAATTCCCGGTATCTCCCCTTAAATTTAATGGATTAAGATTGTTTATGAGAGCATTTCTTATTCCAGTATCAACAAAATAAATCTTCCTTAATTTTCTTAGTTCATTCCTTAAATTCCTGCTGTATGGATTCAAGCGAAAAATAATAAACGCTTTCTCCAATAAAGAAATGTAACTAGCAATTGTTTTCTTATCTACACCAACCGTAACTGCAAGCTCGTTATAAGAAACTTCATTTCCTATCTGCAATGCCAGAGCCTGCAGCAATCTTTTAAGAAGATCAGGGCTTTTAATACTTTGATATTGTAAGACATCTTTATATAAATAACTCCTGGAAATCTCCCTTAATAGATTTTCCGATTCATCATATTTCAAAACAACATCAGGATACATTCCAAATATAATTCTGTTTTCTATAAGACGATTTAATTCTAATTCTGAATAAATCGTTTTTAATTCGCTAAAAGAGAATGGATATAAATAGAATTCATGCTTTCTACCAGTTAGTGGTTCAATAATTTGATTAGATAGATCAAATGAAGAAGAGCCGGTAGCAATTACCTGAATATCCGGATAGTTATCCACAAGTAACTTCAACGCCAGACCAATATTTATTACTCTTTGTGCCTCATCTATCAAAATAAGTCTTTTATTTCCAATAAAATTCTTTAACTCAGTTGAAGTCTTATTAGTTAAAGCCTGCCGGATATCAGGTTCATCGCAATTTACATACAAAGAATCATTAGAGTATTTTTTCTGAATTTCCCTTATAAGAGTAGTTTTCCCAACCTGGCGGGCTCCATATATTATTATAATCTTACCTTTAAATAAACTTTTTTCTATTCCATTCTGTATTTCTCTTTTAACTATAATCATAAAAATCCCCAAATTTGTCTAAATTAAGTGAATTCGCTCCCTTAATTCTATAATATTTTGGGGAATTTATCAAATATAGATTATCTTTTTTATTATTTTTTTACACTCATATCTATCAGTGTCTGAAATGTCTTTTCCCGGTAAATACCATAGGAATTTTATTTTTATTGCAGCTTTCTATAACTTCCTTGTCTCTGATAGAACCTCCGGGTTGTATTATCGCTGTAATTCCATTTTTTGCAGCAAGTTCAACTACGTCCTTGAAAGGGAAAAAGGCGTCTGAAGCCATAATTGAGTTCTTACATCTTCCATTTGATTTCCTGATGGCTATTTCTGCAGCATCAATTCTACTCATCTGTCCTGCGCCTATGCCTACGGTACTATTGTTGGCAGCCAGTACTATAGCGTTGGATTTAACGCTTTTAACAATTTGCCATCCAAATAGAAGGTCATTCCACTTAGCGGGATCTGGCTCAACGCTGGTTACTACTTTCATATCCTTTTTACTATCCGGGCCTTCATCCAGATCCTGCACTAACAGTCCGCCATCTACGCTTTTGATATCCACCTTTTCCAGTTTAAAATCATCTGAATTTATAATGTTAATGTATGTATTCAATTCAAAATCCATTTTAAGGATTCTCAAGTTTTGTCGCTCGGCCAGTATTTTAAGAGCTTGCTGGTCAAAATCCGGAGCTATAAGTACTTCCACATATTTATCCAGCATAAACTTTGCTGCCTCTGCCGTCCATTCCATATTACAGGCTACAACACTGCCAAAAGCTGAAACCGGGTCGCACTGATATGCTTTCTTGTAAGCCTCTTCAACAGACTGCGCAGTGGCTGCACCACATGGATTACTATGTTTAATTACTGCTACACAGGGGGCAGCAAATTCCTTAACAATTCCAAATGCCGCATTACCGTCCAGAATATTATTGTAGGACAACTCTTTGCCCTGAAGCTTTTGCGCACCCGCAAAATTATCTGCGCCGGTATCTATATATTTATAATAAGAAGCTTTCTGATGAGGATTTTCACCATATCTAAGGTTTTGAATTTTTTTAAGATTTAAACCGAGACTATCTTTAAAATTACCATCGCTGTATCTAAAATTATCCTCCATTTCTTTGCCTACGCTGCTGCAATCTATATCCAGAGAATCTCTTATTGATATATCTGAATTACCAAAACTTCCAGTTTTATTTTTAAGGTAATTAAAGATTACACTATCATAATCACAGGTATGCTGAAAAGCTTTAACACTTAATCTAAACAGGGTCCCCGGGCTAATATATCCCCCGCTATCTTTAAGCTCTGCCTGTATTTTTTTATAGTCATCAGGGTCAACTACTACAGCTACCCCTTTATAATTTTTAGCGGCGCTTCTAATCATAGTAGGACCGCCAATATCAATATTTTCAATAGCCTCTTCCATAGTAACATTTGCTCTGGATATGGTTTCTTTGAATGGGTATAGATTCACTACTACCATATCTATTAACTTTATCTTTGAGTTTGAAACTTCATTCATATGATTCTCATTGCTTCGGTCAGCTAATATCCCTCCATGTATGTATGGATGAAGGGTCTTTACTCTCCCGTTCAACATCTCAGGAAAACCGGTAACTTCTTCTACCTTCTTCACTTTTATGCCTGACTCTTCTAACTTTCTGTAAGTCCCTCCAGTTGAAATAATTTCTACTCCTGTCTCCTCCAGAGTTTTTGCAAAATCTACAATCCCTGCTTTATTGGAGACACTGATTAGAGCTCTTTTTATCCTTACTTTCATTTTCCTCCCCTGTTTAATATCATTTTCTATTTAAAGTTTTTACCCTTCTTCCATCTATCTCCAATCTATCCTCGCAAAAATATTTTACTGCTTCAGGATAAATTTTATGCTCCACTTTATGTATTTTTTCCTCCAGTTCTTCCACGCTGTCATCAGGATCAATGAGGAAAGCTTCCTGGAGTATTATTGGCCCGCTATCAAGATCCTCATCTACAAAATGCACCGTAACCCCGGTCACTTTTACCCCATACCGGTAAGCATCTTTTATGCCATGAGTTCCTTTAAACGACGGCAGAAGTGCATGATGAATATTTAAAATCTTATTTTTAAACTTACGGACATATTCCTGACTAAATAGAAGCATATAACCTGCAAGAACTACCTGATCTATTTTTTCTTCTTCCAGC
>JAUWQC010000247.1 GCA_030611285.1 bacterium
ATTGCTGAAAAAGCTGAAGACAAAATTAAAGGTAAAAATGCTTTGAGGATAATCGATAAAATTCAGGAGATGCAAGGTAGAGGCATTCGAATAAATAAATTTTTTATTAACAAAGATGGTCAAGCAAAATATCTAGAAAAAGGTGAACTTCGCAATATTATCATAATAAAAAAGGGATTAGAATTTCCAGAAAAGTAAGGAGGTGAAATTGAAAAATTTTAGGTTTTTTAGTTTTAATGCTTGTGATATAAAGCCCTGGCGTGGTAAGTATAATAGAATTCTTGGGAACACTACTACTTTTAAGATAAAATTTTCTATAGAAAAGCAGGCTTTTTGGCCTATAGTTGAATGGAATCGCTTTGATGAGACAATATTTTGTTTGGCATGTGAAGCTACTGGAGGTATAAAAGATTTAGTGGAAGCGGTAAACAAGGCTAAAATAAGGATATCGAGAAGACCGGGAGGAGCTTTTCTAATTAATGAATTTGGACAGGTTATTGTACCATCGAGTCGGGGTGATGGAAAAAGATTGTTGGTTGGCGAAGTAGATGGTGTATTGCTTTTTGAAAATCCTTCCGATGGGAGCATTATTGATCTATCAGATGATACCGGATTAGAGATTGGCGATCTTTGGGAAAAACCTTATATAGGAGTAAAGTACAACTTAAATAGAAGTAGCAATATTTACTATTACCGTTACTGTTCAGAGCAAAATAAAAGTGAGTATCTCCCCAAACAGGATGATGAGCTTATTAAAAAGCTGCGTAAGGTCCGACGTTATGGAGCGGTTAGGTTTATCGTGAATCAGCACGGGATTGTTTTAACAAAAATACCCGAAGGAGAATATTGCAGAGATGAAGATAAATGGATCCCTGTCTATGTAGGCAGAATTAATTACAGTTTATGGTTTAAAAAGGAGGAATAAATTGTGAGTAATGAGAAATATGTTCAGTTTATTGGGAATTGTCCGAGTAATGTTAACAGAGATGCAAAATATACCGTGAGATTAGAAAGAGGTGAGTATGTAGTCGGCATCTATTATCTATCTAATGACGGAGAGTTGTGGTATCCGTCTAGCGCTAATCATCCAGATTTGGTTGAAATGGTAAATAATATAAAAAACCATTTTAGTGGTAGCCCTGGCGGAGCATTCTATATTAATGAATATAAACAAGTACTGGTACCAGTAACGGGTGAAGAGAAAGATTATTACCTTGCCGGTGAATACAAGCATCCTCTAGAGTTTGAATTTGAAGGTAAAATATTATCCGGTGACGCCAAAGATTTAAATGGTAGACGGATACGTCCTGGTGATATATGGGTAGGTCCACATCCAGGTATACCTTATAAACTTAAAGCCGGTGGTAAAGATATTTATTATAAATATTGGGTTCGTCCTAAAGTTGAAAAAAAAGTGTGTTTGTCTGATCATATCAATAAAGAGGCGGAAAGAGTTGCTTTGGAAATAGCTCAATTTAAAGGGGCTGCCGGTGGTAGATTTTATGTTAATGAGTTTTGCCAGATGTTTACTCCGAAGACCGGTGATGGAAGTTTAGAGTATATATATCTTGGTAAAATTAAGAATTTGCGGAATTGGTTTCCCAAACCCCATATTAAATAGTAGGGTCATGAATAAGGGATAGGACTTCACATTTGAGAATCAATAAGGTCAAGTCTTGCAATCTAACAAAAAAAGGCGGAATACATTGACCTGCATTATATTGCAGTGAAGCAGAGCGATTAAAAGAGTCGAAGGAAAAGGTGAAATGTTATATTGCAAGACTGGACCCCGGGCGTTCTGTAAATTTTTATCAGATTTTTTTAGTATTCCCGAAAAAGA
>JAUWQC010000262.1 GCA_030611285.1 bacterium
GTATAGTATAGAAAGGATGAAATAATAAAATGAAACATATAATATCCTGTCAGGTTGAAAATAAGTTTGGTGTTCTTGCCAGAATAAGCGGGCTTTTTAGTGGAAGGGGATTTAATATAACGAGCTTGTCTGTAGGTGCAACTGCTGAAGATCCGACAATCTCCAGAATGGTTATTGTTACAGAAGGAGATGAAAAGGTTCTTGAACAGATCACAAAACAGCTTAATAAACTTATAGATGTGATAAAGGTTCAGGATTTAACCGGAAAGGATATAATAGACCGCGAATTCATGCTAATAAAACTTGCTTATGACGCAAAAAAATATACAAAACTAACCCAGATTGTCGAAACTTTTCAGTGTAAAGTAGTAAGCATGAATCCAAAACATCTAATAGTGGAAATAGATGGAGATGAGAAAAAGCTAAACACGTTTTTGGATTTAGTAAGACCCTTCGGAATAGCAGAAATCGCCAGAACCGGCAAAATAGCAATGACAAGAGTGGATAAAAAACATACCGTCTGAAGAGGTTCTTCTTACTTCTCTTGCTCTTTTCACTGATTTTCTTAATAACCTTCATCTTAATTTTTAATCGGGCAAGCGGGTCATCTGACTGCTATCCCATTTGGCAAACCATTTGGCATGGCCATCGGCAAAGAGGATATTATGTCCTCCATTATGAGGACCAGGAACTATCTTATACCAATACCATAATTCTCCTGTGCCATGTCCATCACCACCATCCTGATCTGCTGCTCCATTCGGATAGTTCTCTATACCGCATTCATCAGATGGATCAATGCCAGTTTCTCCACCATTAATTGGTGAATCATAGATAAGGATAAATTTTGAGGGATTTTTTATTTCGTTCGCCTTCATATAAATATGAAACCAACCTTCATTTCCCGCGTGGTAATTGTAGACATAATCTACCTCCGAATTATATTTTTTACGACTCGGGCATTTAAAGATATTTTTATTTCCATTGAGATAGACTAATAAACTTGGGGCAAATCCATATGGCGGATCCCAAGAACCCGCTGTTCCAATAGATATTGGATAATAATCATAATCATGAGCATACATCATTATAGCCAGTCCAATCTGTTTTAGATTGCTTATGCACTTTGCTCTCCTTCCCATTTCTCTTGCTCTTAACAGTGCTGGCAGTAGCATAGACGCAAGTAGAGCAATAATCGCTATCACAACCAAAAGCTCAATTAAGCTGAAAGAAATTTTGTTTAGCAAAATCTTTCTTATTTTGTCTAACATTTTTATCCTTCCTGCTCTTTTACCCGAGCTTTTATTTTTGCATTTTACATGAATTGCTGCATAATGTAAGTATAAAATGTCATGTCAAGCCAAAATAGAAATGTCCTATTTTAAAGAAATATCTCTAAAGAAAGAACAGTGACCTTAAGACCTCAATAAATTTAATTTCACATCCCCTTAAATCCCCCTTCAAAGGGGGACGGTTTCGCCTCAGGTGAAACTAGGGGGATGTTTTCCCGCCCTTTTATGCTTTACAAAAAATAAATTTTGCAAAAAAATTATAAAAGTGCATAATAGGCATCTAAACAGGATAAAAAAATAAAGTCACTCAAAGTTTAAATAAATGATAACGAATATAAAACAGGAGGTTAGGAAATGGTAAAGATGTACTAT
>JAUWQC010000255.1 GCA_030611285.1 bacterium
GTCTTCCTTGGCCGCCCTTTCCTGATCCTTTAAATAATCAACTAATTTTTTCTCAATACTTAGCGCATCTTCTCCTTCTCTAATTCTATCAATTATCTTTGAATCTATCTCCGACACGGATAGACCATTCTTCTTAGCAAAGGTAATAACATTGGTTAAAATTGCCATATCTTTACTATTATATCCTTCGTTCAGCAAATCTTTGGTAATAACCCGGGCAGAGGTATCAGAAATTTCCAGATCAAGCAAATTAGATAGAGCGGTAATAGCACCGGCTATATCTTCAATGTCTTTCTTGTTCTGAATTGCCTCTGTAAAAATATCCGTTATCATATCTTCCGTAATATTGGAAGCAAAGCTGCTGGCTAAAATTTCGATAGCCTTACTTTTTCCCTGGATATCGGTTTCTTCTAAAAAAGATTGCTCTACTAAATATTTAGCAAAATGTAAGTTTTCAGATTTTTCCCTGATGCTTACAATTATTTTAGCGAGGGAGGCGCCTTTAGCCAGACCTTCTTTTAGTTTATTTATCAGGGCAGAAGTAGGTAAATTGTCTTTTTCTACATCACCTAATAAAGATAATAAGCTTATTATGGTATATGGATTCCCCTCATTTTCTAAACTTTTTTGTATAATCTCACGGGTATCCTCCGTGGATATACCAGATTGAATTGCTTTCTCCGCTTCTTTTAATAGTTGGTCGGCTTTAAAAGAGGATATATTAGGATAAGAATCAATTATTTCTGAAATCTGCTGGAGAGAAGGAGAATTTTCAGACTGCTCGGCATAAATAGGATAGAAGTAAATAATACAGGCAGTAATAATCAATATTAAAATAAGAATATTTTTGGGTTTATAATTTTTATTATTTAATAAATATTTATCCATTACTTGTGATTCCTCGAGATGAGATTTTTATCCGTTATTATTGTTTATAAATAAAACTGCATTCTTACTGCCAAAACCGTCATCAGCATAAACTTTGGTATTGGGATCAGTAACCCATTTAGAATTATCTATCACCAGCATATATTCATATCTTCCCGGTTTTAGATGCATTTTGCCAGTCCAAATGCCATCACCTTCAGGGTCTTCCAATTGATTGGCACTTGTATTCCAGCCATTGAAATCTCCGGCTACGGCAATAGTTTGGGCTTCTATCCCAGAAATGTTAAAAGTAACCTCAACCTGATGAGCAGCGGCTTCCTTTTCGCCCAGTTGTCCCGGTAATCCTGAAAAATGAAATAAAGAGGTAAAAGCAAAAAAACAAAAAACCGCAACAGTAAGAGCGGCGGCAAGACCATATCTATATCGGGGAGTGCTCCATAAATTCTTTAAATACATCTGCCAGGCCGGAATAATTTTTTCCCTCTCCTTCTCTTTTATTTGAGAAATCTTGGGCATCAATTTTTTGGTAAAATCTGTTGGAGCAGAAACTTCGGGGAGAGATTTTATTATTTGAATAGCTGAGGAAAGTGATTTTAATTCAGCTCGGCAGGCAGAACACTCTTCTAAATGTTGCTCAACCAGCTGTTTTTCTCCAAAAGTAAGAGCATCTTCTATATATAATTGTAGTAATTTTTTAGTTTTTTGACAGTTCATTTGCTTGCTCCGCAAGGGTTTTTAGTTACGAGTTAGAAATTGATCGTTTGTATAATATAATACGAAAATGTTGAGTAAAAGTTTCACGAAATAAAATAGTTAGCCAGTTAACCAGTTTGCCGGTTGGCCAGTT
>JAUWQC010000193.1 GCA_030611285.1 bacterium
AGATAAAATTAACTGGGATAGGGTGTAAGTATATAAAAATACCGAAAGGAGTTACCATGCATGATTTAAAATTTGCAGTTGTGGGAGCTGGTCATGGAGGGAAAGCCATAGCAGCACATCTGGCGATAAAAGGGTTTACAGTTAATTTATATAATAGGACATTTTCAAGAATCAAGCCAATAAAGAAAATGCGGGGGATTGAGCTGGAAGGCGAGGTAAAAGGTTTTGGTAAGCTTAATGTAGTAACCAGTGACATGGAAAAAGCAATAAGAGGTGTAGATGTAATTATGGTGGTTGTGCCGGCAAATGGTCATAATTTTGTTGCCAGGATATGTGCGCCTTTTTTAAATGAGAAACAGGTTGTAGTTTTAAATCCGGGAAGAACATGCGGGGCACTGGAATTTTTAAATATTTTGCGAGAAGAGGGTAACCAGAAGGATGTTACCATAGCTGAAGCTCAGACTTTTATATATGCAAGTAGAGGTATGGGTCCGGCTGCAGCAAGAATATTTAGAATAAAACAGGCAATACCGGTGGCTGCAATACCTTCTAGAAAAACTGAAATGGTAGTTAAAAAATTAAATGTGGCATTTCCTGAATTTATCCCTGCTGCTAGTGTTATTGAAACAAGCTTCAATAATATGGGCGCAGTATTTCATCCATCAATTACGATACTTAATCTGAGCAGGATTGAATCTACTTTGGGAAATTTTCAATTTTATATAGAAGGAGTTACCCAATCTGTGGCAAAAATCCTGGAGGCAGTAGATAAGGAAAGAGTAATGGTGGCAAGAAAATTAAAGTGCGCTAATGTATATTCTGCCATTGAATGGCTGTCAATGGCTTACAATGTAGTAGAAGACAACCTGTTTGATGCAATACATAGTAATCCCGGATATGTTGGAATAATGGCTCCCAGAACTATTAATGTCAGATATATAACAGAAGATGTTCCCATGAGTCTGGTGCCTATTTCTGAATTCGGGAAAATATTGGGGCTAAAGACAAAGGTAATTGATTCACTTATTGATATAGCCAATTCAATATTTAAAAAAGATTTTAGAGAGAGTGGAAGGAATCTTTCAAGGTTAGGACTGGAGGGATTGGATTTAAGCCAGATAAGAAATATACTTATTAAAGGAAAGAAATAGCTGTAAAGTTATGAAGAAGATATTAGGCGCTTGTGTGGGAAGCTGCGTACATGTTGCAGGAATATTAAATTTTTTAAACTTAGCCAGTAAGTATGATTACAGCACTAAATTCTTAGGTTCTGCCTGTACAATTGATAGATTAAAAAAAGAAATAGAAAAATATAATCCTGATATAGTAGCCATAAGTTACCGTCTTTCGCCGGAGAGCGCTCTTCCAATACTGCTGGAATTTAAAGAAAAAATAGTAGAAAAATTAGGGGGAGTAAAAATAGAATTTATACTGGGAGGGACAAAGCCGGTAGCTGAAGTTGCAAAGAAGCTTGGTATTTTTGATGTTATTTTTACAGGTGAAGAAAGCATAGAAGAAATTGAAAGTTATTTAAGTAAAAAGAAAGTAAAAATTTGCAGTGAAATCCCTCCCCAGAGTCTTTTAGAAAGAATTAAGTACAGAAAACCTTTACCTGTAATAAGACATCATTTTGGAAGGCCAACATTAAATGAAACACTGGAAGGAATAAAGAGGATTTCACTTAGCGGACTGTTGGATATAATATCAATCGGTCCGGATCAAAATACGCAGGAATTCTTTTTTCATCCTGAAAAAATGGATATAAAGCAAAATGGCGCTGGAGGAGTCCCCCTTAGAAGTGAAAAAGATTTTAAAAATCTTTATCTTGCATCAAGGACAGGCAATTATCCGCTGCTGCGATGCTATAGTGGTACAAATGATATTATAAAAATGGCAAAGGTTCTTCTGGATAATATTAATAATGCATGGTGCGCGGTTCCTCTTTGCTGGTATAATGAGCTTGATAATAGAAGCGAAAGAAAAGTGGAACAGTCGATTGCTGAAAATCAATCAGTAATGAAATGGTATGGCCGGAGAGATGTACCGGTAGAAGTCAATGAGTCTCACCATTGGAGCTTGCGTTACTCTCCTGATTCCATAGCAGTGGCAGCTGCTTACATTGCTGCTTATAATGCTAAAATGATGGGAGTGAAAGTTTATGTTTCCCAGTATATGTTTAACACTCCTCCGGAAACTTCATTTACAATGGATTTGGCAAAAATGTTAGCTAAAGTGGAACTGGTAGAATCTCTTCATGATAAAAATTTTACAACAATCAGGCAAACCAGGTCAGGATTGTACAGCTATCCAACTGATTTTGATAAGGGTAAAGGTCAGCTTGCTTCTTCAACTCTGCTTCAGATGCAGCTGGATCCTGACATTGTGCATGTTGTTGCATATTGTGAAGCAGATCACGCTGCAAAACCTGAAGATATTATAGAAAGTGTAAAGATAATAAAAAAAGTTATAGAAAATTATCTGTGTGGTTGCCCTGATATGAAGTTGGATGGCCGGGTTGGGCAAAGAAAAGAAGAATTAATTGAAGATGCCAGATTGATTATTGATAAAATAAAGAAATTGGATAAAGATAATAAATACAAGGATCCGTTAATATCTCCAGCTATAATTTCTAAGGCAATAAAGATAGGTGTACTGGATGCTCCGCACTTATACGGAGTAAAGGCAGCAAAGGGCGCAATCAGAACTATGTTTATTG
>JAUWQC010000097.1 GCA_030611285.1 bacterium
AATAGTTTTTAATCTTTAAGCTTCTTAAAGTTATAATACCGGCAGTAGTCTAGAAAGGATTGGTGGGCTGATAGTGGGTTTATATGTAGGTTATGATATAGGGTCAATTAGTGTCAACAGGGCAATCATAAATGAAAAAAAAGAAATAGTGGAAATCCTGCCATATACAAGACACTTTGGAGAACCTGTAAAATCAGTGAAAAAAGATATTGAATCAATGCATAAAGGCAGTTATAAAGATAGGATAGCAGGTATTTGCTTTACCGGTTCGGGAGGCAAAGAAATTGCATCCTTACTTGGACTTAATTTTATTAATGAAATAGAAGCCATAGTTAGCGCTGTAAAATTTTTATACCGGAATGCAAAAACTGTTATAGAAATTGGCGGCCAGGATTCCAAATTCATCGATCTTGTCTATGGTGATTATGCAATGAATGAACTATGTGCGGCAGGCACAGGCGCTTTTCTCGACCAGCAGGCTTCAAGGTTTGACCTGACAATAGAAGAATTTGCCCGGTTAGCATTAAAGTCAAAAAATCCATCAACCATTGCCGGCAGATGCAGTGTGTTTGCAAAAACAGATATGATACATCTCCAGCAGGAAGCAGCAAGCGATGAGGATATTATTCTTGGTTTATGTTACGCAATGGCCAGAAGTTTTAAATCAGGGATTGCAAAGGGTAAGAAATTTATACCTCCAATAGTATTCTGTGGCGGGGTGTCTTTTAACGAAGCTATGATCAAGGCCTTTGAAGATACGTTGGGGGGAAAAGTATTAATTCCAGAGCACAGGGCATCTATAGGGGCTACTGGGGCTGCAATAAGTTTAAGCTCAAAGGAAATGGTAGAAGATTTAAATATTTCCGGATTAGTGGGTAAGTTAGATGACTATCTTAGAAATTTTAAATATAAGAGAGAAACATTTGCTCCCCTGGCTCTGACTAAATCCAAACTGCCTTCTAAAAAAACCTACAAATATATTTTTAATAATAAAAAAGTTGATGCCTATATTGGTATAGATGTCGGTTCAATAAGCACTAATGTTGTAGCAATAGATAAAGACAAAAAACTTATTGAAAAATGTTACCTGCGGACAGCAGGAAGGCCCATAGAGGCGGTACGAAAGGGTATTGAGATCATTGACAGCAAAGTAGGGGATAGAATCAATGTTAAAGGCGCAGCTACCACAGGTTCCGGCAGATATTTAACAGGCGATTTTGTTGGTGCGGATATGGTAATAAACGAAATAACTGCTCAGGCAACAGCGGCAGCAGATATTGATAGCTCAGTTGATACCATATTTGAAATTGGCGGTCAGGATTCAAAATTTATATCACTGGAAGATGGAGTGATAGTTGATTTTGAGATGAATAAGGTTTGCGCTGCCGGTACCGGTTCCTTTCTGGAAGAACAGGCTGAAAGGTTTGATATAAAAATTGAGGATTTCGGGGACATAGCGCTTAAAGCAGATAGTCCTTTAAATCTGGGAGAGCGCTGTACTGTTTTTATGGAAACCAATGTTTATTCCCATTATCAAAAGGGCGCCAGCATTGAAGATATCCTGGCCGGTCTTGCTTATTCTATTACCATGAATTATATAAACCGGGTAGTTGGGAGGAAAAAAATAGGTAAAAAGATTTTCTTCCAGGGTGCGGTTGCATTCAACAGGTCAGTTATAGCTGCTTTTGAAAATTATCTGGGCAAAGAAATAATCGTACCCGAAAATCATGAAGTAACCGGAGCGATAGGGGCAGCAATTAAAGTGCTTGAAAATTCCCATAAAAAGACAAAATTCAGAGGATTTGAAAATATATCTAAAGTAAGTTACTCCCAGAGTTCTTTTGAATGCAAGGGTTGTCCGAACAGGTGTGAGATAAAAAAGATTTCCATTAAAGGACAGCCTCCTTTATTTTATGGCGGCAGATGTGAAAAATATGAAAAGGGAGACTCAAAAAGTAGCGATATTCCGGATTATTTTGCTGAACGTGAAAACTTCCTTTTGAATTCCTACGAACCTAAAGACAATAAAGGAGCAAAAAAAGTTGGCATACCCTATTCTATGCTTACCCATGAATTCTATCCATTCTGGAATGCGTTCTTTACAGAGCTGGGTTTTGATTTTATCCTGTCGGATAAGACCAATAAAAAGATAATCAACGATGGGCTCCAATGCTCTGTAGCTGAAACCTGCTTTCCAATGAAGATTACTCTGGGGCATGTGCAGAATCTACTGGAGAAGGGAGTTGATTACTTATTTTTACCTACTACCAGGGATATGCCTACTAAAGAAAAAAATATTAAAGGGGACAGGACCGGGAGTTATCCCTGTCCTTTCATCCAGGGGACCTGGTCAATTGTGAAATCTGCTATAGATACAGGAGAAGTTAAGATTCTTACACCTATTCTTAATTTTAGTTTCAAAGAATATATAAAAGAAAAACAATTGACTAAATTAGGGAAAGAACTAGGAAGGGATAGAAGGTCAATAAAAAAAGCCATAAGGCAGGCATATCTTGCCCAGAATAAATTTTACTCATCTGTTAAAAAAAGAGGAAAAGAAGTACTCAGCAGTCTTAAAGATGACGAGATTGCAATTGTTATAACCGGCAGGTCATATAATAGTTGCGACAGGGCAATCAGCATGGATGTTCCCAAAAAACTAAGGGAACTTGGCTTTAAAGTAATTCCTATTGATTACCTGCCTGTGGACTCTATTGATCTTTCAAAAGAATGGCCAAACCTGTACTGGGAATTCGGGGATAGAATTATGAGTGCAGCTGAGGTAATAAAAAAAGACAGGAGGCTGTACCCGGTTTATATTACTAATTTTGGCTGCGGACCTGATTCTTTTATACTTCAGTATTTCGAGAGAGAGATGGATAGACCATTTTTAAGACTGGAGGTAGACGAGCATTCTGCAGGCGCTGGAGTGATAACCAGATGCGAAGCATTTATAGATTCCCTGATGAATGTAAGAAATAAGAAAGCTCCTTTACCTGTTCAATCAAAAAGCAAGGGTAAAGACGCTGTTTTTAAGAAAAGCCAGGGCAGGGTAATATATATTCCCTATATGGGCGACGGTGCTGTTGTTCTGAAATCTGCTTTCAGGTCAGAAGGAATTGATGCCGAGATGCTGTATTCTGATGACGAAACACTTGAACTGGGAAGAAGATATACGCTGGGAAAGGAATGTTATCCATTTATTATAACCACCGGAGATATTATAAAGACACTGAAACATAACGATCCAAAAAAAGTAGCTTTCCTCATGCCCCAGACATATGGGCCCTGCCGGTTTGGACAGTATAATAAAATGCAAAAGATAATAATCAAAGAGTTGGGGGACGAAGATGTGCCCATTATTGCCCCTGGCGCTCCGGAAGGCTACCAGTTTTACAGGGAGTATGATATGCAGGGGTTAAGGGGATTCATACTGCTTATGAAAGCAATGTGTGGTATTTTTACTGTAGATTACCTGAATAAAATGCTCCGGCAAACAAGGCCTTATGAGATAGAAAAAGGGAAAACAAATAAAGTTTACCAAAACTATATAGAAGATGTATGCCAGTCTGTAGAAAATGATCCTATGTCAAAAACGCTGGACAGGATGGTAAGTATTTTAAGAGATGCCAGAGGAGATTTTGAGAATATACCAATTAAGAAAACAGATAAACCACTGGTAGGCATAGTGGGTGAAATATTTGTCAGGAACCATCCCTATAGCAATAATGAGATTATAAAGAGAGTTGAAGCGCAGGGCGGAGAAGTAGAAATGCCTGCATTTGGTGAATGGCCGTATCATACTACTGCTACCAGAAAAATAGATATTACAATCAAACAGACTGATATTTATTATAAGATTATAAAATCATTTAGTATTAATGGTAACAAAAGAGGAAATAGCATTGGCTGCCGGGAACTAGCTGAACTTACCGGTGATTTTGTAAAGGGAATAGGGTTTTATGTCTCAAATAGGGTTATTAATAAATTACTGGAAAATTGCCACCACAAAATGGAAAAACCGCTAAAGGGTTTCTTGAGAGAAGATAAAGAACCCAGCATTTATGATATCTGGGATAATGCCGAACCTTACATAATCAAGTGGTTCGGAGAGGCAGCTCTGAGTATTGGAAAGTCGGTATACTGGATTAAAAATGGCGCCGATGGAATTATAAATGTACTTCCCTTTACCTGTATTCCCGGCAATATTGTTGATGCAATCTCAAAGAGAATTAGGGAAGAGTATAAGATACCCTGGCTGAATCTTGCCTTCGATGGGCTGGAGCAGGGGACAACTGAGACTCGTCTGGAAGCCTTTATGTATCAGGCAAAGCAATATATGAAGGGCAAGAAATAAAATACAGTGTTTTAATTAAACAGAATAAATACAGTATTTTCAGTTGAAGAAATTTTGAAAACATTATTTTCCAATTTTAAATATCTGGGAAGAGAGCAATGAAACAGGTATTAAGCGATAATTGGTTTTTATTTTGCTCAAAAGATATAAATGACTATGGAGAAACCATATCCAGACCAGGGTATGAACA
>JAUWQC010000080.1 GCA_030611285.1 bacterium
TAAATGTAATAAAAAATGATGAAGGTAACACTAATTTTCTATTATCTATTAGGGCTAGATAGACTAAGGAAAATATAATAAATATGCTAAAAGAGATAAATGCATATATAAGATCAAGAAGCACTCTACCTTCCTGCCAGAGGAAAAACTTTCCCAGTAGATACCAGAAAATAACAGCTAATAGAAAGCAGAAGACAGATAGGCTAGAAGATTTGGCAATTTTGCTTTTAGTTTCCATTTTGATAAATAGAATTTTTTTAAAGCAATTTTAATGTTCTTATTATACTAATATTATATAAAAAAAGCACCTCTAGGATTTAATCGTAATTTAGAATTTTTTCTATTTTTTTAAATAAAGTTTTAAAATCTTTTGTCCGGGAGTAATATTTATAATCTTTCTCAAAATTAAGTAGTATTTTTGATAGGAAAGATTCTCTTTCTATGTCCTTACCCAATATGGTTTTAATAGACACTGATTTTTTACCAAAAGGGGCAAGGGCTCCTGTAGCCAGGTTTGCATTTATACCAATCCCAATAATTAAATAAATATCGCTGTTTATTTTTTCAACTTCGGTTAAAATACCGCCTAACTTTAATCTTTCATAATATATATCATTAGGCCATTTTATAATTGCTTTTATGCCGTATTCTGTATTTAGTGCAGCAGCGATGGAATAAGCTGCAATCAGTGTGACTTCCGGAAGATTTTTTTCTTCAAGTCCGGTCTTAAGTATTATAGTAAACCATAGGCCACCTTCAGGAGATATCCACACTCTTTCCAGTCTGCCTTTGCCTTTCCTCTGGGTTTCAGCCAGCACTACAGTTCCTTCTAAAGGACTATTCTTCAAATCAAATCTTTTCTTTACAAGTTCTGAGGCAAAATTATTGGTGGAGTCTGTCTTTTTTAAATAGATGATATTTTTCCCGATATAATCGGTCGCAAGGGACTTTTTATACTTATCTAAATTAAAATTTATCATTTAAATCATTTAATATTTAAGAATTTGGTCAGTCAACCCATTTTACATTGCTAAAATTATATTTAGTAGCAATTAAAATGACATCAATGATCCACCAGATTCCAAAACCGCCAAAGGTTATAAGTTTCAAAACCCCCAGGCCTATATGTCCCATTATAAACCTGTCTACGCCAAGATCTCCAAAAACAATAGACATTACCAGCGCTAAAACCCAGTTTACTTCTTTCAATGTTTACCCCTTTTAAAAAATTTTTTATAAAAGTAATACTATATATTATAATAAATAACGAAAAAAGATGGAATTCTGTATTGCAGCCGGCTGCAGAATCAGAGCAGCGGTTTTTCTATGAAACTATAAAAATATTGCAGCGTCTATCTAAAAAGCTGTGGGGGTTCCATTTTATATTTACCATTAAGGATTTTTTTATATAAAGGAAACAAGTTATGAAAGAAATGAGCAGGAAAGATATTGAAAATATTATTCCTCACAGAGATCCCTTTCTTTTAATCGATAAAATTGTTGAAGTTGAGCCAGGCAAGAGAATTAAAGCGGTAAAATATGTCAGGCAGGAAGAATATTATTTTAAAGGACATTTTCCCTCCAACCCCATTATGCCCGGAGTTCTTATAGTTGAGACTATTGCCCAGGCAGGCGCAGTTTCAATTCTAATGCTGCCTGAAAATAAAGGAAAATTGGTGCTATTTGCCGGTATAGATAAAGCCAGGTTCAGGAGAGTAGTAAAACCCGGAGATAAACTGGTGGTAGAGGTGGAGCTGGAAAGTTTTAAGAGAAATATTGGCAGGGCAAAGGGCAGAGCAATGGTTGGAAATGATATTGCCTGCACGGCGGATATAATGTTTGCACTGGGCTAGAAAGGTTTTCTACAGTTGAATGGTAAAAACATAAAAAATACTGGAGACTTGAAAAGGATTGCTCTTATGTTTCCGGGCCAGGGTTCACAGTATCAGGATATGGGGGAAGAATTTTTAGGCTCTAATGGCAAATGTAGCAGGTACTTTGAAATTTCAAGTGAGCTTGCAGGTAAAGATATGTTGAAAATAATTAGCGGCAGTGATAAGGATAATTCACTTGATGATACCTGGTTTAGCCAGATTTCGATTTACAGCTTAAGCTCCGCTCTAAATGATTATATATTAAATGATCTTTCTATAAATAGAGAGTGCATTGATACTGTATTGGGACATAGCCTGGGAGAATACAGTGCACTTTACAGCAGCGGCGCTTATAGTTTTGAGCAAGGGGCGAAGCTTGTTGGATACAGGGGAAAAATTATGAGTGAAGCTGACAGGAGTGCAAAAGGAATGATGGCTGCTGTTTTAGGGACAGGGATAAGTATAATTGAAGATGTTCTTGGTGGTTTTAAGGGCAGGGTATTTGTTGCTAATTATAATGACTACTTGCAGATAGTGATAAGCGGATATGAAGACGCAGTTGGGAAAGCGATAAAGGAATTAAAATTAAGAGGGGTAAGAAAGATAATACCACTTAAAGTCGGCATTGCTTCGCACTGTCCACTGATGAAGGAAGTTTCAGATAAACTTGGAAGATTTATTGAAGAGAATGTTAAACTTACAGACATGAAATTACCTTTCTTTTCCACCACTGAGGCAGCTTACAGAGATAGTAATGATATTAAAAAGACTTTGGCCGGCCAGCTGACCGGTCCCATAAGGTGGGTCGACAGTATTGAGTATCTGCTTGGTAAAGGCGTCGGGATATTTGTAGAAGTTGGCCCCGGGGAAGTTTTATCCAGATTGGTTGGTAGAATTGCACAAAGAAGTGGCAAGGATATTATTATACTGAACACCAACAAAATGGAAGATATTGAAAATTTAAAAAATGCATTAAAAAAGGAAGGAATCATAAATGAGGCTTAAAGATAGAGTGGCTATAATAACTGGCGGCGCCAGGGGTATTGGAAAGAAGATCAGCCAGACTTTTTTAGAGGAAGGTGCATCCGTATATATTTTTGATGTCAACCAGGAAGAAGGAGCCAGGACCGTAGGTGAACTCCGGCCGGCTTATGGTGGTAAAGTTATTTTTTTCAAAGTGGATATAACCGATGAAAAAAATGTGGAGCAGTCTGTAAAAAAAATTATTGATGCTGAAGGCAGGATTGATATTCTGGTCAATAATGCCGGAATCACCAGGGATAATCTAATACTCAGGATGAGTCTTGAAGATTGGAAAAAAGTAATTGATATAAACCTGACCGGAGCTTTTATCTGTTCCAAGCATACAGTTAAATATATGGTAAAGAATAGAAGTGGAAAAATAATAAATATATCTTCAATAGTCGGGGTTCACGGGAATGCGGGACAGAGTAATTACTCGTCATCTAAAGCTGGAATAATAGGGCTTACAAAAACCCTTGCCAGAGAACTTGCGGGCAGAAATATTCTGGTTAATGCTATAGCTCCTGGCTATATTGAGACTGAAATGACCAAAAAGTTGAGTGATAAAATAAAGGAAAAATTGATGGAGCAAATTCCTACCGGGAGGCTGGGAAGTGTAGACGATGTTGCAAAGACAGCGCTTTTTCTGGCAAGTGATGACTCCAATTATATAACCGGTACTGTAATAAATCTGGATGGCGGAATGGGTATTTAACAGGCAGAGTGATAACCTTATAGAAAAGGAATTATTGATGGAACAAATGAATAAAGGAAGAAGGGTAGTAATAACCGGATTGGGAATAATGTCGCCGTTAGGACTGGAAGTTGACATATTCTGGGAAAATATAATTTCCGGAAAATCAGGTGTTAGCAGGATTGACCGGTTTGATGTAGAAAAGATTGCTTCCAGGATAGCTGCACAGATCAGGGATTTCGAGCCTGAAAATTATATGGACTTTAAGCAGGCTAAAAGAATGGATAGATTTTCTCAATTTGCGGTTGCTGCAGCATCAAATGCTATAAAAGACAGCAGCCTTAAGATTGATTCAACGAGTGAAAATGAAGTAGGAGTTTATATAGGAAGTGGAATTGGAGGACTTGCATCTCTGGAGCAGCAGCATGAAAGACTGCTGAGCAGGGGTGCCGATAAGGTAAGCCCTTTCATTATTCCCATGATGATATGCAATATGGCAGCTGCGCAGGTTTCAATAGTCAGCGGGGCCAAAGGACCGGTAAGTGCTACAACTACAGCCTGCGCTGCAGGTTCAAATGCCATAGGTGATGCATTTGAGATAATTAAAAGGGGAGTTGCTGAAGTGATGATTGCCGGTGGAAGTGAAGCAGCTATAACCCCATTAGGAATGGCGGGTTTTTCAAATATGCAGGCTCTTTCTACAAGAAATGATGAACCGGAGAAAGCGTCCAGGCCATTTGACAGGGACAGAGATGGATTTGTGATGGGCGAAGGTTGCGGTATATTAATATTGGAAGAACTCAAGTCTGCCTTAAGAAGAAATGCTAAGATATACTGCGAGATTTTTGGATACGGTCTTTCAGGGGAAGCCTATCATATAACGGCAATGGAGCAGTCGGGCGCAAATATGGCCAGATGTATCAGGAATTGTCTTGATGAGGGCGGCGTAGGTCTGGAAGAAGTGGACCATATTAATGCTCACGGGACATCAACTCCTTTAAATGATGCTGTTGAAAGTGCCGCAATTAAAAGATGTTTTGGCGAGTATGCTTATAATATAAATATAAATTCAACCAAATCAATGATCGGCCACTGCCTGGGGGCATCAGGTGCCATCGAAGCTATAGCTGTAATTTTGGCTATAAAAAATAATATTATTCATCCAACTATAAATCTTGATAATCCGGATGAAAAGTGTGACTTGAATTATACAGCAAAGGTAAGCCAGAAGAGAGAGGTCAATATTGCGCTTTCAAATTCTATGGGCTTTGGCGGCCATAATGTCACTCTGGGATTTAAAAAATATTTATAAACAGGGCATAAGATGGAAAAAATCAAATGTAAGAATTGCACTAAGGATATTGAAAATGAAATTTTTATATTAAATCTATGGGTATGTCCGTACTGCAATTATCACCACTATATTAATGCAAGGGACAGATTGCAAATTACTGCAGACAGCAATAGTTTTATCGAACTGGGAAAGAATATTAATTCAGATGATTTTTTAAACTTTTATGATGTTAAGTCTTATAGTGTAAGGCTGAAAGAGACAAAGCTTAAAACCAGCCTGGATGAAGCAGTCATCATTGGTGAGGCAAAGATAGAGGGGAATGATGTTGCCCTTGGTATTATGGATTTTGGTTTTATGGGTGGAAGCATGGGTTC
>JAUWQC010000250.1 GCA_030611285.1 bacterium
AGTCTTTGACCAATCAATAGAAGAAATGCTGGTAAGATTTTCTAAAAATTCAAGTTGTGATGCACCAGTTGCTGCTATAAAAGTAGCCTCACCTTTTTTCTTTATTGTATCTATTAATATTATAGCTGCTTTCTCAGCTGCCGCTTTCCCCATATTATGCTTTGTTTTGAATACTTTTATTTTCATCTATTTTCCCTTCCTTGGTTATTCTGTAATAATATTTATGTGCATTGTCCAGGACATACTATACAATTTTTAAATTATGGATATTCTCTAGTTTTTGAATAGATCTACTCTGCTTATGATGATTAAGGCTTAATATTTGGTTAGATAAGTAGAATTATCCATATTCTGTTGTTATATTTTTATCTTTTTATTAGGTATATATCCTCCTGAACTTATTATTAAAAAATTCTAAAACTTAACCTATTTTTTGTTTTAGTAACAATATTATCTTTGAACTCTACCTGATTCTGCTCCTCCAGCTAAGTTTTTTACTTCCTCAACTGAAAGCAAAGGTAAATCACCAGGGATGGAGTGCATGAGACAAGAGGCTGCTACCGCAAATTCAAGGGCTTCTTTATCGTTATCTAATTTATTGAAACCATAAATCAACCCTGCGGCAAAAGTATCTCCCGCTCCTACCCTATCTACAATGTCGTAAATTTCATACTTTTTTGAAATAAGAAACTCTTCCCGATTATTAAGAACTGCGGACCATCCATTATAGTTTGCAGAATGACTTTCCCTTAAAGTTATGGCAATTTTTTTAATATTGGGATATAAGCTAAGAACCTTATCGGTTAATTTTTTATACTTCTTCGCTTGAAGTCTACCTGATTCTACATCTATATCTACTTTAACCCCGAGAGCCTTTTGGCACTCTTCTTCGTTTCCTATGACAATATCAGCATATTTAACCAACTCACCCATTACCTCAGGAGCAGATTTCCCATACTTCCATAACTTTTTTCTAAAGTTAAGATCACATGAAATAGTAATGCCTTTTTCTCTCGCTTTTTTTACCGCCTCTAAGGAAAGCTCTGAGACCGATAAAGAAATCGCCGGAGTAATTCCAGTTATATAAAACCAACTTGCTCCATCGAATATTTTATCCCAGTCAATATCACCGGCTCTTGCCTCAGCGATGGCGGAATGAGAACGGTCGTACACAATTTTAGATGGTCTCTGATTGGCTCCGGCTTCTAAAAAGTAGACACCTAACCTCTCACCTTTTCTTACGATAAGTGTAGTATTTACATTATGTCTTTTTAGTTCTCCAAGACAAGCATCTCCGATGGAGTTATCGGGAATTACAGAAACATAGGCTGTATTCAGACCAAATCGGGCAAGTCCTACTGCTACATTTGCCTCCCCTCCTCCAAAAGTAGCTTCTAAGAGTGGGCTCTGAAAGAATCTCTCATGGTTAGGTGATTTCAGCCTTAGCATTATCTCACCAAAAGTAATATATTTTTTCATTATTTTCTCCATTGTAAAAATTATTTTTGTAAAAGATGAATGGCAAATCCCGATATTTCTTGATCTATATAAATTGCCTTAAGTTTACCATCCTTCTCTTTAGCAGTTTCGGGAAGAACTGAAATGCCCTTCTTTTTTAGATAGGCTATTGCCCTATGAATATCGTTAGTAGTTATGGCAATATGACCATGTTTCCCTAAATACTGATTTTTAATAAATTCAAATTCTGGACCAGCAAAAATAGAACTCGTTCCCTCTTTTATAGGAAAATAAAAAAGATGTGAAAGAAGGCTTGCAGAATTTAGGGCTTTATCCTCAT
>JAUWQC010000196.1 GCA_030611285.1 bacterium
CCAGCCGCCCAGGAAACAGCTCAAGTTGTCCAGGAATGCTTAAAGAATGGAGTGTTTATCCCCACTGCCGGAATCAATAAAAATGTCTTACGGATGTTGGTTTCACTCGAGATTACCGATGAACAGTTAGATGAGGCTTTAGATGTACTGGAGAAGGCTGTGGGTAAAGTGAGATAAACTACCTTATTTTCTTTGTATATCTAAATTTTAGTTCTATCATGGGTATGCTGACAAATTAAAAACGAGATTAGAACTTAAAAAAAGGGGGTGACAGTATAGGATAATTGATAATTTTTGATTTTAGTAAGGAAATAAAAAATCCTAGAGGAGGTGATATTATAGGTAGAAAAGAATTTATATTATAAATATTACTTCATGTTGTTTCAAGTATCGAAGTCAAAAGTAAGTAAAAAAATAATTAAGAAGAGGTGTAAAAAATGAAAAATAATAAAAAATTATCTTTATTGTTAGTGGTAATTATGGCTATGGTTATATCTTTTGTATTTACAGGATATAGTCAAGAGCTTGCAAAGGAACTTGTTATTGCGGTGCCGGACGAAATAGAAGGAACGGACACGCAGACCGTAGGAACAACAAATGTAATACATGAAATAATATACGGAAGACTTTTTGATATAGCAATAGACGGTAAAGGTTATGTACCACAAGCATGTGAATCATTTAAAGTGTCAGATGATGGATTAACCTGGACTTTTGTAACACCAGAAGGTGCAAAATTTTCAAACGGTGACCCTTTTAATGCGGAAGCAGTAAAAGCTTCATTTGAGAGATATTTGAAAGTTGGACTATATGTATCAGATTATGCAAATATTAAAGAATTTAAGGTAATTAGCGAGCGAGTTTTGGTCATGACGCTTAGCCAACCTGACCCTGTTTTATACCTAGTATTGTCGTCAGATCAATCTGGTCTTATTAATGCAAAAGTGGCAGAAGAAATTGGAGATGACGCATTTAAAACAAAAGCTGTTACCTTCGGACCGTGTTACGTAGAAAAGTGGGTACAAGGATCGGATATGATACTAAAACCAAACCCATGGTATAGAAATTATAGTCCAGAAATAGAAAATAAAGGACCAATGCAATTTGAAAGAGTCATAGCAAGATTCATCCCTGACTCATTCACTATGATAAGTGAATTAGAGCAAGGGAATGTTGATATAGTTGCGGATGTTCCTTTAGAATCTATTGAATCATTGAGAGCAAACCCGGATATTAAACTTTACGAAGCAATGCAAGCTGGTGCATCTTTAATATATATAAATACAAATGATCCAATTCTTAGTGACGTCAGGGTAAGACAGGCGATTACCTTTGCAATAGATAGAGACGAAATTGCTTTGGCTCTTGATGGATTTGTTATCCCTTGTTTTAGCTATATGTCACCTTCAGTCACTAGTTACAGCCCAGAAAAGGAGCAGGAATTAGCAATAAAATGGGCAACAAATAAAGAAAAAGCAACTAATCTCTTAGAAGAAGCAGGATGGATTGATGAAAACAAAGATGGAATTAGAGAAAAAAATGGAGAAAAACTTACTCTTGAAATGTTAACTGCCATGGATGTTTCTGCTATAAAATTAGCTGCTCCAATTATACAAAAACAATTAAGGGAAGTTGGGATCGATTTACAAATAAGAGAACTTGAACATGCCTATGTAAAATCCAATGCCAGAGAAGGCAAGTTCCAATTAGCAACAAGGAAAGTAGATTGGGCAGATCCAATGCATGTGTTTAGTTTTACAACTAATTCAGACTATTATGCAAATGAAGAATTAGATAAATTAATAGATGATGCAATGTATATATCTAATTTGGATAAAAGAATGAAATCTTTTGAATTAGTAACAGATGCTATGTATGAACAAATGCCTGCAGTTAGCTTGTTCTATGAAAAAAAGTTTTCGGCAAGTAGAGCTGAGATAGAAGGATTTTATGTTGACGTACAAAGTAACCACAGATTTATGGATATAAAAAAATATATAAAAAAATAGATTAAAAAATACAGATTAGTCCTTTATTATAAGGACTAATCTGTACAAATTTATACCATACTTAACAAATACCAACACATCATGTTGGTATTTGTTAAGTATGGTATAAATAAGCAGGAGGTAGTAAATTTTATGCTTGAATATGTAATAAAAAGATTATTATTGGGAGTACTCGTATTACTCGCAGTAAGCATATTATTATTTACCATAATGCACAGTATGCCTGGAGACCCCATACAGCTACTATGCGGAGATAGAGTAAGTCCTCAAAAAATAGCAGATATAAGAATAAGATTCGGATTAGATAAGCCAATATATATACAGTATATGAAATGGCTTACCAATGCATTAAAAGGAGATTTTGGATTGTCAATAGTAACAGCTCAGCCAGTAAGTAAATTAGTGATGTCAAGATTAAAATACACACTAATGTTATCAGGAATATCTGTGCTATTGCAATATATATTAGCTATACCAATAGCATTAATAGCAGCATTTAAAAAGAATTCTATTTTTGATAAGGTAACAGTATATGCATCAATAGTATTTTGGTCAATACCCCAATTCTGGTTAGCAATACTATTGATATTGCTTTTTGCCATAAAATTTCCAATATTTCCTATATCAGGGTACAGCGGAGCTAATTCGTTAGTTTTACCTATAGCAACAATAACACTAACAACA
>JAUWQC010000249.1 GCA_030611285.1 bacterium
AATCGGATTATAAAAGAGATTTTATTTATACCGGAGATTTAAAAATTAAAAAGGAATATGCCGGTTCCATTTTTATGAAAAATAAAGAAAGGGAAGCTGGTGGAAGCCGCCCTGGCGGTGAAGAAAGAGAAGCTGGCAATAGCGGGACTGGCAGCAAAGAAAAAAGTTATAAGTATAGTTTCGATTATAATGTACTAAAAAAGGATGATTTTGAAAATATTGAATTAATATCTGAGATTTTTATAAGGTTCAAACCTGACTGTATAGTTGGCTGCACATTTTATCCTTCTAATATAGCCTCAAGGCTGATTCATTACCTGAAAAGTAAAAAAAAGGGTAATACTTATGATGTGGATACAGGTGAGCCGGCGGGAAGAGGTGAGGTTAATCCCAAAAATTGGAACAGAGGTAATGGTAATACTAATTCTGTTCAAAATATCAACAGCGTTCCATTCTGGGCAGATTTGTTTGGCCATGTGATGGCTGAAGCGCAGGCACGGGCTTATATTGACGGGAATGACGAATGCCTCTTTCATTACTGGAACAGTGAATATAATATCATCTCTAATGCTGATGTTTTTTCATGCGTGTCTTCAAGGCAAAAGTATGCTCTGGTAGGAGAACTTGGGGTGGTAGGAAGACTCAACAAATATACATCAGGTTATGATTTTACCAATACCATTCCCTGTGGTCTCCCCCTGGAAGAATATAAGCATACTAAAAATGTTTTTAGAGGAAGGGACAGCATAAAAAACGATGACTTTGTAGTGCTCTGGACTGGAGGATATAATACCTGGGCTGATGTGGATACTTTATTTAAAGGTCTAACACTTGCTATGGAAAAGAATTCAAAAATTAAATTTGTATCTACCGGAGGAGAGATACCGGAGCAGGATATGAAGACTTATCCCCGGTTCCTGTCAATGATAAACAGCAGCCCTTATAAAGACAGGTTTGTAATGAAAGGCTGGATTGCTGGAGGAGATGTGCCTAACTATTACCTTGAAGCAGATGTGGGCATAAATATTGATAAAGATATTTATGAGGTCAGGCTGGGGAGTAAAAACCGTATTCTGGACTGGTTCAGAGCAGGACTTTGTGTGCTGTCATCAAATGTTTGCGAACTGACTGATATAATTGAGAAAGAAAAGATTGGATACACATTTAAGCCTTATGACAGCAAGGATTTAAGTGCAAAGTTGATTTATCTGGCTAACCACCCTCATGAGGTTAAAAAAACTGGAATTGCCGGTAAAAAATATGGACTGTTAAATTTTAATTTTAATAAGACTACCAAAGAATTACAAAAGTGGGTGGAAAGACCCACATTTTCCCCTGACAGAGGAAAAGAAAGGAAAATTTTTTTCAGCAGAGAAGAAGCTCTTGAGAATTTAGAACAGATAACCCTGCGTCAGAAGAAGATGATAGAAGAGAGGGACAGGCGAATATCAGAGCTTGAAGGAATTGTTAAAAAGAGTTTTGCCTATAGAGTGTATAACTATTTTAAAATTGCCAGGAGAAAGATGCTTCACTAATTTGAGCTCTTGCTCTGGTTTACTTCTTAATAATGTGCAAATTATAATAATTGCTAGTAAAATATGAAGTACTTGTTAATATAGGAAAAACTATATAAATAACAAAGGAGGATTCTGTTGAAAGGTATATTTACAGCAGTTTTTGAAAAAGTTAATGATTGGTATATTGGATATGTTGAAGAATTGCCAGGAGCTAATACCCAGGGAAAGACTTTAGATGAAGCTCGTTCAAATTTAAAAGAAGCGATTAATCTAATCTTAAAATCAAACAAAGAATTAATTGAAAGAGA
>JAUWQC010000232.1 GCA_030611285.1 bacterium
GATAATTTATTAAAATCTTTATCCGGGGGTAATCAACAGAAGGTTATTGTCGCCCGTGAATTATACGGAGAACCAAAACTTTTAATCGCCGCTCAACCAACTCGGGGATTAGATGTAGGCTCTATTGAGTTTGTACACCAACAAATATTAAATGAAAGAGATAAAGGAAAAGCAATTTTATTAGTTTCAGCCGATTTAGAAGAGATTTTATCCTTATCCGATCGGATTGCTGTAATATATGAAGGCAAAATAGTAGATGTTTTAGATCCGAAGAAAACAGACGAAAAAGAGTTAGGTTTATTAATGACTGGCTCTACTACAAAGAGAAAATTATCAAAGATCAAATAGTTTATGGAGGAAGATAAATTTGAAAAGTATTAAGAAATTTGACTATTATACTATTTTAGAAAAAATTACTCCTTTAATTGCAGTAATACTTGCTCTCTTAGTAGGCGCAATTGTTATTATGTTAATTGGTGAAAATCCTATATTTGTTTATAAAACATTATTTAGTTATGCTATTGGAAACAGAGATGGCTGGGGAAATGTATTATTCAGGGCAACCCCTTTAATATTTACCGGATTAGCAGTTGCCTTTGCTTTCCGCTGTGGTTTATTTAATATTGGCGGAGAAGGGCAAATGTACATAGGTGCTTTTTTTGCCGCATGGGCAGGGTTTACCTTTACTAATCTTCCTTCCTTTATACTTATTCCTCTATGTATTCTTGCAGCTGCAGCTGGAGGTGCTCTATGGGCAGCTATCCCTGGAATATTAAAGGCTAAAACAGGGGTACACGAAGTTATTGTTACTATTATGATGAACTGGATAGCTGCTTCTTTTTCATTTTATCTTGCCTTAGTATATAAAGCTCCTGCTACCGAAGCGATGATAGCAGCCGGGGTAAAACAAATGATTCCCCATACCAGAGAAATTGCCCAAGCAGCTCGTCTTCCCCGATTATATACCATTCTAAATTCGATAAATATAGATTTTCCTGCTCACAACCAAGTTAATGTATCCTTTTTTATTGCTATAGGTGTTGCCATATTAGCTTACTATATTTTATGGAAAACCAATTTAGGCTACGAAATAAGGGCGGTCGGCTATAACCCCTTAGCTGCAGAATATGGAGGAATCAGTGTAGCTAAAAATATTGTATTAGCCATGGTGATAAGTGGTGCATTTGCCGGTTTAGTAGGTACCAATGAGGTAATGGGCTATAAATATCGCTGGAGACAAGAAATATTTACCGGATTGGGATTTAACGGAATTGCCGTGGCGCTTTTAGGGAAAAATCACCCCCTGGGGGTGGTATTAGCTGCAATTTTATTCGGTATTTTAAATTATGGAGGAGCTATAGTTAATATTTACACGAAAGGAAGAATACCTCGGGAACTTATTATGGTATTACAAGCTGTTATAGTAATCTTTGTGGTAATCAGCGATGAAGTAGTAAAAAGAATAATTCGCCAAAGGAGGAAAGTGGTATAATGTTTGGTGATATTTTTAACGCCCAGTTTGTCGCTTCATCTATCAGAGTAGCTATTCCTTTAGCTTTAGCTGGTTTAGGAGGAGTATTTTCAGAAAGGTCAGGAGTAATAAATATCGGATTAGAGGGTATGATATTAACCGGCGCTTTTACGGCAGTCGCAGTTACTAATTTTACTCAAAATCCCTGGATAGGAATCTTGGGAGCCATACTTGTAGGTATTTTATTAGGATTAATACATGCTGTTACCTGTATTACCTTTAAAGCAAATCAGATAGTAAGCGGTGTAGCTATCAATTTATTCGCTAGCGGAATCACTGTATTTTTTTGCTGGCTTTTATTTAACGAAACACAGATTATGGCTAAAAGTAATTTGCCAATTTGGGGATTACCTCTTCCAAGTATAGAAGAAGGCTCAACATTTGTAAGAAATATTATTGTTATGTTTGCTCATTATTCTCCCTTGGTTTATTTAACTATTATAATTTTTATATTGGCGCACTTAATTTTATTTAAAACACCTTTTGGCTTAAGACTAAGATCGGTGGGCGAATACCCTCAGGCTGCTGATACTATGGGAGTAAATATTATTAAAATGAGATATATTGCAGTAATGACCTCTGGAGCACTTGCCGGATTAGCAGGTTCTTTTTTATCATTGGAACAAGC
>JAUWQC010000280.1 GCA_030611285.1 bacterium
GATAATGTAGGAATGAGTTGGGAAATTAAAGGAATGATTAAAAGAGATGGCAATGATAATACAGTGATAGTAGGAACTGTAACTATTACTGAAATAGCCAAAGACGGAACTCCTGGTTGGACTTTCACCGTTACTGCCGATGATACATTTGAAAATTTAGTAATTAAAGTTACTGGTGAAGCGAGTAAAAATATTCAATGGGCTTGCTTCCTTGATGGAGTAGAAACTCACTTTTAATAATATTTATAAATAATATAATCTAAACAGGAGGATAAAAATATGGCATTTTGGGAAAATCTAAAAAGTAAATATGGGGACTACGATAAATGGAAAAAAGAGAAAGTAACAAAACCTATTGAGGAAAAGTTTGCTGGAACACCTCTTGGAAGTTTTGAATCGTTAAAAGGATATTTAGGAGGAATTCCTGAAAAAATTAAAGAAATTCCTGGGAAACTTAAAACAGGTTGGGAAGGATTTAAGAAAGAACCTATTGAAGTTGGTCTTCCTGGACAAATGAAAGATATTGGTTCTCCAGAGCAAATGTGGGGTTCTATTAAAAATATGTTAAAAACTCCTAAACAAATGCAATCTGAAAGACATGAAGAATTATTTAATAAAATAAAAGGAACTCCAGACAAAATTGTTCCAGATGTTTTACCTTCTGCTACGCAACAATTACCTGCTAATTTATTAGAATCTATAAAAAATATACTTACTCCTAGCTATCCAGCTACACCAAAAGCAATAGAGGATAGAAAAGAAGTTATTTCAACTGCTCCTACAGAAGGTATGCCTCCTGGTTATACGCCTGAAGGAGTAAGCACTGGTGTTATGCATGGACCTGCTCTTGAAGGAACTGCCCTTGGAGAGGGATTGAAAGAAATGGGAGTGAGTGAGCCATCTGCAGTAGATACAGGGAAATTACTTATCGGAGTAACAGACGAATCTAAAAAACTTGCTATTCAAGGACAGATAAGCAAAATAAATAGTCAATTAGATGTTTTACGAGGACAGTTGGAAATGAAACCTGGATTAACTCTTGAGCAGAAAACTGCTTATGAGCAAATGGCTAAAGGATGGGCAGAAGCAGGAGCGAGTGCTGAGCAAATAGCTCAAATGATAGATAATTTAACAAGAGCTGATGCTGATAAAATTTCAAATAAAATTATTCCTACTTATGATAAATATTTAAAATCTCCAGAAGTTACAAAAGCAAAAGATACATTAGAAGGTCTTTATACAAAATATTCTGATAGAGAAAAAGATTTGAATGATAAAACTACTGAAGCAAATCAAGCTATTAATGCCATAAAACAATCTCCATATTTAACTCAATCAATGATAGTAGGCAGAACAGATAGAATGAGAGATGAATATAATATGGAAATTAACTCAATACGAAATGACTTAAATACTTTAGGAGCCGATATAGATAGGGGACGAGATGCCCTTAAAACTTTAATGGATGAAGGATTTAAAATGGCAGGAGTGGAAATTGGTGCATTAGGAGTGGGCATAGAAGAAGATATAATGAA
>JAUWQC010000215.1 GCA_030611285.1 bacterium
CTAAAAGTCAAAAAATTAAATAGGTCAAAATAACCAGAGAAGAGAAAATTCTTAAAAAATATACATTATAAATTATGAATTTGAATTTACCATCATAACCACCTCCTTAAAATTTTTTCAATCTTAACTGATAAGTTCATAGATATCGCGAACTTATTGCTCTGAAATATTTTATACTAACCTTAAAACAGAAGATTAGTACAAGCATAAAAACTATGAGAACGAGCTATTTTAAAATATAAAAATAGCAAATCCTTTAAAGATACTTATCAACTCCAGCTAAAGGTAAATCCTTATTTTTAAAGGGTTAAAACTGCTATATGTATTTTATATCAATAGGATGAGTTCGTGATATCTGTGTATTTACCACTTAACATTTATGTTTTAATCTCTATCCAATAGGTCTAATAGATTATTTTCGATAATTTGAGTTATAGAAAAATTATGCACTTGTAAATAAAATTTAACTATCTCTTCTACAGCCTTCATTGGAACCGGGCCAACTAATTCAGCTCCTGCAATACTAATTCCATAGCGGGAAGCTTCCGAACGAACAGTTTCCATAACTCTATGGATTGGAGTTTTAGTATAATTTGTAAGATTCATTGATACTTGGACCATGTTTTTATCTGTTAAATTTAATCCTATTGCTCTCACAAAACGATATCCTCCATTGATATGTCTAACCGACCTTACAATGTTATTAGCAATTCCCAAATCATCCGTCCTTAAGTTTACATTAAATGCTACTAACGGGAATCTGACGCCTGCAACAACTACTCCAGTTTTTGGTACAAATTCTGTAGGTCCTTCATCTGGTATCCATTCAGGATCTTTAAGTTTCTCTTCCAAGCCTTCATACTGTCCTCTTCTAATCTCTACCAAACTCTTACGTTTTGGGCATGTAGCCGCATCCTCATAATAGTATACAGGTATCCCCTTGCTCCCTATATATTTACCAAACTCTCTGGCAATTTCAATAGCTTCTTCAGTTTCAATGCCTTTAACTGGAATAAATGGAACAACATCTACTGCTCCTATCCTTGGGTGACTTCCATGATGTTTGGACATATCGATAAGTTCTATTGCTTTATCTGCCAACCTCTTAGTTACTTCTAATATTTCCTGCGGTTCTCCTATGTAAGTATATACGGTTCTATTGTGATTCTTATCCGAGTCTATATCTATTATATTTATTTTTAAACTTTTTTCAATAACTTTTTTTACTTTTTCTATTGTTTTTAAATTCTTACCTTCACTTATATTTACTTCACATAATAATATTTTCATATCTATTAGTCCTTTACCTCTATTATTAAAATTTTTACGAATACTGTCTTAACTGGTTAATCTGCTCTTGAAACTTTACCTTAATATTTTCATCTTTAATTAAGAAAAGATTTACCTCTATATTTAAAACACATCCCAAAAGTCCTGCATTGCTCAACAGGCGAGCTACTTCTAAATCGGAGGCGGCATTGGTATTTGATTTTCCTTTAAGGAGTAACATTAATTCCTGTACCTTATGACAACGCCATGCATTATCCAAGGGTACAGTAGCTGCTCCTATTGCCGCTTTTTGAATAGCTATAGTGCGCATTGACTTTTGTTCAAAACTTTCTTTCGGTAAAGAATATGCTTCTTTTATCATACTGAACGCCTGAGCATCTTTCTCCGCACCCAATAATAATTCTTCAGCCAGACTATCCGCCTCTCTAGCAATTTCATTATATTTTTCAGAAGACAGTCCATAATTTTTATTAACGGATAACCTCGCCACCATCCCTACAAGGCCAGCTGCCATTGCGCCTGCTAGTGCAGCTGCTGAACCACCACCTACAGTGAAATTTTTTGAGTCAATAATTTTTCTTAAAATCTCTAACTTTAGCATTTTCATTCATCCCTTTTTACAGTATTATTGCTAAAAGAAAATCCCTGCATATTGTTTTCAACCACTACTTTTCCTCGTTTAATCACCTTCTCCACCACATTCCTTCCAAGACGGTAAATTACATCCTCATATACAGGAACACCCCATATTTGGATATCAGCTAATTTACCAGATTCTAATGAGCCTCGATCATTTTCAAGTTGTAATACAACAGCACCACCTAAAGTAGCTGCTCTTAATGCCTCAGCAGGACTCATTCGGTGTTGTCGGCAGGCCAGAGTCATTACAAATTGCATTGATTCATTCCAGCAGCCTGGACAACAATTAGTAGCAAGAGCTATAGTCATCCCTTCTCCTATCATTGGTCTTGGATCAAATGGCCTTGGATGCTTAACAGCAAAATCTATAGCTGGTAGCAAAAC
>JAUWQC010000172.1 GCA_030611285.1 bacterium
ATGTAATTATATTTGAAAATCCTGCTAAATTACCGAAATACCGGCCTGCGAGTACGCCTGCAATTGGCCCTGATCCTCCCACTGTAATTGGCTTTTCTTTAGCTCTGCGAAAACTTATTAATCCTCCCTGGCTTTGCATAATATTATATGAACAGTTAATATTCTTCTCCCTAAGTTTTTTAGATAGTAAATCCAGATGACTCTCCATCGTCGGTTGTGCGAAAGCATTTAGTACAGTTGTTGAAATCCTTGGATATTCTCTAAATTCAGGGCTTATTTCGCTAGATAAAGTTACATATATGTTGGGATTTTCTTCTTTAATAATATCTTTTACTCTTTTTTCATGTATAGGGTTTTGATATGAGTGAAGAAAAGCAACCGCAATAGACTCTATGCCTTTTTTATTAAGATCTCTAACTGTCTCCCTAGCTTCATTTTCGTCAAGCTTTACAATTATTTCTCCTTTAAAATTAATCCTCTCAGTTACGCCCTTACGAAATTCTCTAGAAATTAATGGCTCAACCCTATTCTCTTGAATATCATAAATATTCCATTCTCTTGAAGCATTACCAATTTCAAGCAAATCCCTAAAACCCTTAGTGGTAATTAAAGCTATCTTTTTCTTTTCCTTTTGAACAATTATATTAGTAACTATCGTTGTGCCATAACAGAAATCTTTAATTTCATTTGGTTCAATTCCAGAGGATTGCGATATTGATATAATTCCTTCAAGAATACCATTAATTAGATCGCGACTAGTTGCGACTTTTGCAACATATAACTTATTACTTTTCTTATGAAATAATACAATGTCTGTATGTGTACCTCCTGTGTCAATCCCTATACTTATCATCTTATTGTCCCTTCTTCTACATATTCTAATAACCTATCTCTTGACATATTTTCTAGTCCACATACATCAAGAGTCCTTCCTTGCTGCCAATAATCAGTTTCATTTAACCTTGAAAAAACTGTTATCAAAGATTTGATTAAAGGAGTTTCAATACCTAGTTTCTCGCCAATAGAGGCCATAAAAACCATACCTATGGGGACGTCCTCAGTTATATAACGAGATTTTGCACTTACGGGTCCTTTTGCGCTATCTCTATTAAATTCCTCTTGTGACATTCTCCCTAATATTTTTCTTAGTTCATTCCCTGATCTTACTGGTAATCCTAATTCCTTTAAAATATTTGTTTTTTCTCTATCTGCAGCTTCAATAAGTCTACAAACAGATTCAGTTAATCCTTCTTTATACATATAAAACTCACCTTTTGAATATTCAATTCTTCCAATATTTAATAAAGTCCCAATGGGATGCTTAATAATATTAGGATTTTGAAGGAATATTTCTAGAATATTGCTTTCAGACTGATGCAACATTTTCCCTTGATAAATTTTATTAATTTCATTCGCTAATTCTAGAGAATCTTTATTTGGTAATGCTGCTATAGGATTCTTCCCATCACGAGCATAATGGTACCATATAGTTTTTGGGTCTTTTTTTCTACATCCATAAGGTAATGTATATGTACCTCCTATTATTACATTCTTCTTTATATTTTCTTCTCTTAGTATCTTTCGAAAAATAAAAGACCCTCCATTATCTGGCATAATAGTAATTATTTGACCATCCTCGAAATAAGGTGCACATAGCCTAGCGATAATCTCGTGTGCATGTGCTTGAGTTGCCACCATAACATACTTAACTTCTTTTAAAGCTTCTTCAATATTAGTGGTTACCTTTTTAAGGGTTACAGTACCTTGAAGAGCTCCTATTAAATTTAATCTTCGATCCTCCATTAGTGGTTCTAAATTCTTTGCAAAAGATGGCATTTCATATAGGTTTACATCAAATTCACCTAATGCAATATCGCCAGCCATCGCATAGCCAGCATTTCCCGCACCTATAATTGCAACTTTATTATTCATAAATATCTCATTCCCTCCCTTTTAAAATATTTCTTGTTCTATCTTGTTACTCTCTTTTATTTAATCTTCATATTCAACAAAGTCTTCTTCGTTTCCCATTAATATTGACCAGGTATATCTTATATCTTTGGTTAGTTCTCAGTTTCTTCTTCTTGTATTTCAACTAACTCTTTATAAATATCATATGATGTCTCCCCCAAGACTTTTTTAATTACTTATTTATTTGTTTCCGTAAGGCAAGAAGTATCAAAAAATAGATAGATATAATATTCCCTTAATCTCCCCTCTTGCTACTTCTTAATTTGAGGATCGAGCTCTCTGGTTAGCCTACTTACTGTTAATTTAGAAAAAGCTAGAAGTAAAGTACTATCGCCCACATTACTATTCTTCTGGTTGCCTTGACTGCTATTAGGACAAGCAATAAAAATAAGATTCGCTTTGTAAAATCTTTTCTTCCTAATATTTAATTTTCAAAGAGCGAGTTTTCTGAAAAGCTATTATATTATATATAAGTCTATACAATAATTATAAATTTAAGATCGCTAACGTTGGTTCCGGTATGTCCGGTAATTATATTATCACCCAACTTTTCGAAAATAGCACTTTCGCTATGTCTATCAAGTTCTTTTTGCAAGGATATCCCTAATTCCTTCGCTTTAATAATTGAATATCTATCCATTATAGCTCCTGCAAAATTTGTTGGTCCATCGGTTCCATCTGTGTCTATTCCAACTATACCTATATTATTTTCTAACTCTCCTAAATAAATACCAGCACTTAATACAAATTCCTGATTAGGTCCGCCTACTCCATAACTTCCTTCTAATTTTATCGTAGTCTCTCCCCCTCCTATAATTACACATGGAGGTTTAAGGGGCCTATTCTTAACAATAACTTCTTTAGCAATTGAAATAAAAAAATTTCCAAGCTCTTTACTCTCTCCTTCAAACATACTTGAAAGAATTATAGTATTAAATCCCATTTCTTTTGCTTTTTCTTCAGCTGCTATACAAGCTATATCTCCAGAAACAATGATAAAATTATAGATTTGATGATCTGAAAGATCTTTAGGAGTTTCTATTTTTTTAGA
>JAUWQC010000060.1 GCA_030611285.1 bacterium
TTTAAGACCCAAACAAAAATTTTTATATAAAAAGGCAATTTTTTATAGTTATCGCATTTTAGATCATAAATCATCCTGGCAAACTTTCGCCATTCATCACTCGCATCAGTCTTAGGCGCAATAAAACCTAGTCTTTTATTATTTTTAAAATCTTTAATATAAGCTTTTAATTCAGGGTTTACAACTTTCCAGTCACCATATGTTGAAAATGCACCAGGTCCAAATCCAATATAGTCCTCAGTGAGTTCATCCCTTGATGAATCATAAATATCATCGCCTGTGGCAAATGTCCACACACCTTTTCTAAAGTATCCATATTCTTTTAGCATTTTACTTGCTTTCTCTATAAGTACAAACTGCTCATTGGAAGATATGCCAGGCTTTGCTTTAATTCCTCTTATTATCATAAAAGGATATATCGTTATCTGATCTGGCAAGATAGCTGCTATCTTTTTAATATCATCTAAAAATATACCCGAATCTTGGTTAGGAAGGCCAACCATCATATCTACATTTGCCCAAAGGTTAAGAGATTTTGTATGCTCTATTATTTTTCTTATCTTACTTTGATTTACATTTTTTCTTCCTGTCTTACTAATAACATTTCCTGAAAAACTTTCTACTCCAATACTTATCTTTGTAAAGCCAATTCCTTTTAATCCTATTAAATAATCATCAGTTAAAAAAGAGGGTAATAATTCTATACCGATGCTGCTTAGCTCAACTTTGCACCTGAGCTCATCCAGTATAGTATTTAATTCATCTATTTTTAATGTATTTGGCGTTCCCCCTCCAAAATAAACCCATTTGGACTTCCCATGTATTTCCTTTTCTTTTATTTCTTTTAAAATTGAACTTAAATATTGCTGCTTTAACTTTTCTGAATATACTTCCTTATAAAATGGACAGAATGAACATTTCGTATAGCAGAAGGGAACATGGATATAGATTCCAAAATTTTTGTTTAATTTTATCTCAGGTATTTCGGCAAACCTGTAAAGAGTTTTTTCAAAAGATTTTTTCATCATTTCTTTACTTTTTGATATTATCAATATACTCACTTTCTTCTTATAAAACCTTATTTTTTAATATTAAAATTATCAATCCTTTAATCTTAGTGCTACAATAATTTCAAATTGTGTTACTTCAATATAATACTGTTTTATATAATATAATCAAATTTTTTCTATGATTTTTATTAAATAAATTATAGATTTAAAATATAATCTTGAATTAATTAAGAGGAAGCTTTACGACTGATTTTAAATAATCTTTCTTTTTATTCAGAAAACACTCTCTATATTCTTCTTGTTAAATATATTTTGGGCAATAATTTTTTAAACTTACTATATGAGCTTTATGGTATACTTAGACGTTTGCTAAGGGTGTAGACTAATTACTATAAAACTGATAATATAAAAAATCATTTATGGGGTTGGGAAGGAGGTGTTGAAAAATAAAGCCGTAATTTTAGATTTTTGTCAATGTATTTTTCCGGAGGTTATAAATGAAGATCAAGCGTAACACAAAAATAATGATGAGTATCTGTTTGGTGGCAGTGTTGATTTTGGTATTACCACTGATGAATGCCTGTAAAGAGGAAGGGGTAAAAAAAGTTGGTATTAGCCAGCTTGCTACTCATCCGGCGTTGGATGCAACCAGAGAGGGCTGCATTAAGGCTCTTGCTGATAATGGTTATGTAGATGGTGAGAACATTGAAATCGACTATCAGAATAGTGAGGGAGATATGTCACTGGTGGACACAATATCTGCTAAGTTTGTAGGGGATAAGGTAGATGTAATTATCACCATTGGCACTCCCAATACCCTGTCAGCTATTGCTGCTGCAGAAGGTACAGACATTCCAGTTGTCTTTTCTGCCATTACTGATCCGGCTGGTTCAGGGATGGTTGAGAGCTGGGAATCCCACCCTGACGATAATGTAACTGGAGTAAGTGACATGATTACTGTAGCGGATGATGTTGACCTGATAACTCAGATAGTATCTGGTGTTAAGACTATAGGTACTCTTTACAATGACGGTGAGGCAAATTCGGTGTTCCTGGTAAAAAAGCTTAAAGAAGCATGTCAACCACTTGGCATTGAAGTGGTGGAAAGACCAGTTTCTACCAGTGCCGATGTTCTTGCATCAGCCCAATCTTTAGTAGGACAAGTGGACGTTATCTGGGTTGGTACTGATAACACTGTAATCTCTGGCCTGGAAGCGTTGATTGGAGTCTGCGAAGAGGAAAGCATTCCTCTGTTCCCCTCTGATCACGAGTCAATAGAAAGGGGCGGTATTGCCTGCTACGGATTTGACTATTACGATATTGGCTACCAGACAGGTGAGATGGTAGTTAAAATACTGGAGGGAGCCAATGCTGCCGAGACTCCTGTTGAGAAAGGCAAGATAGTCAGTCTCTCAGTAAATACCGCTGCGGCAGAAAGAATGAGTGTTACCATTCCTCAGGAATTAATAGATGCTGCAGAAATAGTATATGATAAATAGATATTAATGGTTTCCGTTTTAACAAGTTTATAGATATTAAAAAGTATTCACAAGGATAGCATGAAAGGAGCAAGCACGCTTGGATTATGTTATAAATTTGCTGTCGGTCTCTTTATATGAGGGCCTGGCCTATGGATTTGTAACTCTTGGAGTATACATTACCTTTCGTGTGCTTGCTTTTCCTGACCTTACTGTAGACGGAAGCTTTCCACTGGGTGGGGCTGTGGCTGCCACCCTTATCGTAAGTGGTGTCAACCCATGGCTGGCAACCCTGGTTGCCTTCATTGCTGGTATTTGTGCAGGACTGGCAACCTCCTTGCTTAATACCAAGCTTAGGATAAATGCTCTACTCGCCGGTATACTAATGATGGTTTCTCTATATTCTATAAACCTGGCAATTATGGGGCGATCCAATGTCTCTGTCCTCCGCGAGGCAACGGTCTTTAAACAAACTGCCCAATTGTTTGGTATTGAACCTACCACTACTCTATCAATTATATTTATGGTAGTTCTTACTATTGTCATTCTCGGCATTTTGAACTGGTTTCTACGCACTGAGATCGGCCTGGCCCTGAGAGCTACAGGTGACAATGGACAGATGGTAAGAGGTCTCGGGGTTAGTACTGACATGACCACGATAATGGGTGTTTCCCTCTCAAATGGTCTTGTTGCTCTGGCAGGAGGGTTAATAGCCCAAAAGCAGGGCTTCTCTGATGTAGGTATGGGTATCGGCATGATTGTTATGGGTCTGGCATCAGTGATAATTGGTGAGAGATTATTTCGCCCCCGGGGTATTACTACCATTCTATTTGCGGTGATAGGTGGATCTTTGGTTTATCGCCTGTTTCTCGGTATCGCTCTTAGATTGGGATTACCTCCAAGCAATTTAAAGCTGATTACAGCATTGCTTGTTATCATAGCCCTGGCAATACCATACATACAAAAAAAAGTACGGGGTGAATGGATGCCGCCAGCAGCAAGGATGTAGAGTGGGAGTTCGTATGAGCCAGAATCAAAACTTGATGAAACTCAGTAAAGTAAGCAAAGTATTTTTAAGAGGTACTGTAGATGAGGTCACAGCACTGGATAATGTCAGGCTGGATGTCGGTGCTGAAGATTTTATTACTGTCATTGGCAGTAATGGAGCTGGTAAGACTACCCTGTTAAATGTTATTGCTGGTGTCTATCCACCAGAAAAAGGTGGCAAGATCACAATCAATGACCAGGATGTTACAAGGCTCAGCGAACATAAGCGTGCACGATATGTTAGCAGAGTCTACCAGAACCCTCATATAGGTACTGCCGCAAAAATGACCGTAGAAGAGAATCTGTCTCTGGCTATGTTACATGGCCAATCAAGGGGATTAAGAATCGCTACCAATAAAAAATACAGGGAACTCTTCCGATCAGTATTGGCCCCATTGAGATTAGGACTTGAGGATAGGCTATCTGCGCTGGTTGGCACACTTTCCGGTGGACAGAGGCAGGCTCTGGCTCTTGTTATGGCTACTATCAGCAAACCATCACTACTACTCCTTGATGAGCATGTAGCTACTCTGGACCCTAAAACAAATCGGATAGTCCTTGAGCTAAGCGAGATGATTGTGCAGAAAGAGAAGATTACCACTATAATGGTTACACACAACATGAAACATGCTCTACGCTATGGTAACAGGCTAACTATGATGCATAAAGGTAAAATCATTGTTGACATACATCAGGAAAAGAAGTCCGCTCTATCTGTCAACGACCTGGTAGTCGCTTTTGAACATGCCAGTGGAGAAAGATTCTCTGATGACAGTATAATGCTTCGTAACGCTAATTCTTAAGCTCGACCTCGGTTATAAACAATCTTGATAAACATATAACCTTCGAAGGTCATAATGGGAGGTGTTATAGAAATAGTAACTATTTATCATATGAAAAATAATTCAGATATTTCTTTTAAAATTATATGCTCCCTCGAAGAACTTATTGCTGCCTACAATGTTAGATTTACTGTATTTTGTGAAGAACAAAATATCCCATATTACATAGAAACTGATGAAAATGAATTGAATAGAATTCATATACTTGGCATGCAAGGTAATGAGCCTATCGCGGCAGGAAGAATGTGTGTAATTAATGATTGGCTAAAATTCGAACGTATAGCTGTAAGGAAGGCATGGAGATCACGTGGAATTGGTTCAAAGTTAGTAAATTATATGATAAATACTGGTAAGGATATGGGAATATTTAAATATAAACTTCATGCACAAGTTAGTAACAAAGAATTTTATAAACGGTTGGGATTTAAAACAAAAGGTAAAATTTTTATAGAAGCAGGTATAGAGCATATTTTAATGATACGAAAAGATGATAAAAGAGGAAAGTTTTTATTCCAGAATTAGCTTTATAGATTCAATTAATATATACACTACCGTGCTACTCACTATTTATTGACTGCCCCGAGTAGTGAAATTTCGAACCAATTTTTAAAATTATTAAAAGAAATACTAATATTTAATTCGTTTCATAAAAGCCAATAAATTTGCAATAGTCAATTGCATTATTGCAACTTACCTGATAAACTTGCAATGTATTTATTTATTATTTCATTTTTTAATTATTATGGACAATAAATTTAAATCAGGTGAATATAAAGCTTGTTTTGCAGGTAAAGATTATGAGTATAAAATTTTCATTCCTGATTTTATGAATAAAACTTTTGAATGGAATGATAGGAAAATTCCATTACTTTTAGAAGAAGCAGGTCATGCTTTAGGTAGTTTAAATGAATGTTCTCTATTAGTTCCGGATATTAATACTTTTATAAGAATGAATGTTGCAAAAGAAGCAACAATTTCAACAAGAATAGAAGGAACGAAAACAGAGATTGAAGAGGCAGTATTATCGGAAGAAAACATATTACCAGAAAAAAGAGATGATTGGAATGAAGTAAATAATTATATTAATGCTATGAATTATGCAATTGAAAGTATAAAAAAAATACCACTTAGTATTAGACTATTAAAAGAAATTCATAAAATACTCCTTCAAGGAGTGAGGGGTGAGAATAAACAACCTGGTGAAATCAGAAAGAGTCAAAACTGGATTGGAGGAAATTCAATTACTGATGCTCATTTTATTCCTCCGCCATACGAAGAATTACCAATATTACTTTCAGACTTAGAGAAATTTTGGCATAATAATAGTCTTGACATCCCAAAGACCTTAAGGGTAGCACTGACTCATTACCAGTTTGAAACCATTCATCCATTTTCGGATGGAAATGGTAGAATTGGTAGATTACTTATAACACTTGAACTACTATATTATGGAATATTAAACAAACCAATATTATATATTTCAGATTTCTTGGAAAAAAATAAAAATGATTACTTTAATATTTTAGATGAAGTCAGGAATAATAATGATATAGAAAGATGGTTAATATTTTTCCTAAAAGGTATTATTAAAACTGCAAATAAAAGTAAAAATACTTTTGAAAAAGTTATAGAATTAAGAATGCAATATGAAGATAAAATAAGAACATTAGGTAGAAGAACTCAATTGGGACAGAGGCTTTTAATCCTATTATTTTCATATCCAATTATTGATACTGGTAGTGTTGCAGCCAAATTAAATATTGTTTTTAATACTGCTAAAAGTCTTTTAAATGAATTTGAGAAACTTAAAATAATTAAGGTTTTTTCTTTTCAAAAAACTAAGAAAAAGCAATTCATCCTATGGGATTACTTTAATCTTTATAAAACTTAAATTAGATCATTGGCTGTGTTTTCTGGACGAAGTTCGAACTTTTTTTGAGGAAAATC
>JAUWQC010000009.1 GCA_030611285.1 bacterium
TAGGAGAGAAGATTAAGATTTTATCCAATTACTGTATTGAAAAAAATATTCCCCTGGTTATATTCTGCGCGTCAGGTGGAGCAAGAATGCAGGAGGGGATAGTATCTCTGATGCAAATGGCAAAGGCAGTCTCCAGTGTGAACAGAGTAAGGGAGAATAAAATCCCCTATATAACCATAATTACCAATCCCACTTCTGGAGGTGTTAGCGCAAGCTTTGCCACAATTGCAGATATTATAATAGCGGAACCTGGCGCGCTCTTCTGCTTCGCAGGTCCAAGAGTTGTAAAACAGACTATAAAAAAGAATCTTCCTCCGGATTTTGGAACTTCAGAGAGGAATTTAAAAAATGGTCAGGTGGATATGATTGTAAATAGAAGTGATCTCAAGAATACCCTGACTAATCTGTTAAAGTTATTTAAGGAATGATATGGTATGGATTTAAAAAAGCTGGAAGAAATTCCAAAAAGTTATCTTAAAGAGATTCTAAGGTCACTGTCCAAGCTTGAAAAATTGAAAAAGATCCCTTTCTTTACCGGCATACATTTTAAAGATGCAGAAAGAGATCTTTCCCGGAAAATTGAAAGTTATAAAAAAGTTGAAAGGGACGCTAAAAGAGTATGGAAGATCGTAGAGCTTTCGAGAGATGAAAACCGACCACAATGCCTGGATTATATAAATGGAGTTTTTGAAGATTTTGTAAAACTTTCCGGTGACAGACTGACTGGTGAGGACAGGTCGATTGTTGCAGGTCTGGGTAAGATTAATGGAAAGACTGTTGCTGTTATAGGGCATAATAAAGGCAAGGATATAAAGCAGAGATTGGAGTATAACTTTGGTATGAGCATACCTCAGGGATATAGAAAATCCCAGAGGATTATGCGGCTGGCCGACAGGTTTGGTTTTCCTATTGTTACTTTAATAGATACGCCAGGAGCGTACCCTGCTCTTGAAGCTGAGGATGATGGACAGGCCAGCGCTATTGCAAAAAGTATCTTGCTTATGTTTGAAGTTAAGGTTCCCATTATTGCTATTTTAATTGGTGAAGGAGGAAGCGGGGGAGCGCTGGCGCTGGCTGTTGGAAATGAAGTGGCAATGCTGGAAAATTCCACTTACTCTGTCATTTCACCAGAAGGATGCGCAGCTATTCTATGGAAAAATCCTTCCGGTACTAAACTGGCAGCAAGGGAACTAAAACTGACTTCAAAAGATATGCTTGGACTCAACATAATAGATAGGATTATTCCCGAACCCATTGGCGGGGCTCAGAATGCGCCCGGGAGAATGGTAAAGATTGTAAAAAAATATATTATTGGGGCGCTGGAGAGGTTTGCCGGCATTTCTGGAGAAGAATTAAAGTCCAGAAGAGCTAAGAAATTTGAATCCATGGGATTTTTCGGTACAGAATGACAGGTCTTAACTGCCTATAAATAAAATGATACTGGAGGCCGGGGAAATGTAGGTACCGGCTTCAGGATATTGACCTAAAACTGTACCTTCCTGTACCGAGTAATCCGTATTTATATAACTTATTTCATAATTAATATTATCAGAATCAAGTTTATTTTTAGCTTGCCCAAGGTCAAGCTGTATGAGATCAGGAACAGGAACCAGTAGCTCGCTTGTTGAAATTACTAGTTCCACCACACTATTTACTTCAACTTCGGAACCCGGAGATGGAATTACTTCCATAACTATCCCGGGTTCATTTATGATATCTGTTAACGGAGCTTTGCTGCTTATTACTATCAAGCCAAGGGACTTAAGGTAGTTTGATGCATCTACATAGTCCCGGTCAATAATATACGGAACGATAATAATCTTTTTACCCTTACTCACAGTTATCTTAACAGATCCCCCAGGCTCAATTTTTTCATTAAACTCCGGGCTCTGGTCTATTATCAGATTTTCTTTAAAAGTACTGGAATATTCTTTAGAAATATCTCCTTTTACAAGTCCAAAATCCTCCAATATCTTTGAGGCTTCTTCCAGGCTGAGGCAGATCAGATTAGGGGTTAAAATATAGGTTATTTCCTGACCTCGACTGGTAACTACTTTAATATCACTGCCGGCTGGAATATTTTTCCCTGGTTCCGGAGTCTGTTCTATGATGAATCCTTCCGGGATTTCAGAATGGTAGATTTCGTCTTTTACTATCAAATTCAGATCAAATAATGTCAGTATTTCTTTCGCATTTTCAGCTGGAATATTTTCAAGCGGGGGAACTGATACCATATTGTGACCGACAGTACTATTATAGTATTTATAACTGTAGAATATAAATAGGACCATAAAGATAATCATAAAAGCTGCTATGATAATAGTGGCCAGATGAGGCCTTATTTTTTTTATAATTACACCGGCTCTATTTAAATTTTGTCCTTTGGCACTAAAACTTAAAGGTTTATTGGTCTGGTATTTTTGAAGATCACCTATCAGTTCTCTTACAGTTGGATAGCGCGCCAGGGGATTTTTTTCCATACAGTGCATTGTTATATCTTCTAATTTCTCTGGTATATTTTCCATCAACTCTGACGGCTTTAAAGGTTTTTCATTTATATGTTTCAGACTAATGTCAATTGAGTTACTTCCTCTAAAAGGAACATCTGCAGTTAACATTTCGTAAAGTACAATCCCTAATGAGTAAATATCTGTCCGGTGGTCTAAGACTTCTCCCTTTGCCTGTTCAGGTGAGATGTAATGAGCTGTTCCCATTATATTCAATGTTTTGGTGACATCGGTGGTGAGGGATTTTGCAATACCAAAATCAGTAACTTTAACTTTCCCTTCCGGAGTTACAAGTATATTCTGTGGCTTAATATCACGGTGTATGAGGTTGTTTTTATGAGCTGTCAGCAGGGCGCTGGAGATTTGTATAGCATAGTCAGCAATAGTCTCAGGGGGCAGGGGACCTTTTTTTTCTATTATTTCCTTTAAACTTTCTCCCTCAACATATTCCATGCAAATAAAATAGGAGCCATTAAATTCTCCCCAGTCATATACCTGGACAATATTAGGATGATTAAGCCTGGCCAGGATTTGCGCTTCATTCTTAAATCTTGCCACAAAGTTTCTATCACCTGCGTAATTAGCAGATAATACTTTTACAGCGACTTTTCTGTTCAGTTTTAAGTCATCTCCCAGAAAGATATCAGCCATTCCACCCGAAGCTATCTTTTTGATTATCCTGTATCTTTTTGAGATTAATTTATATTTTCTAGAATCTTTCTCTGGCATATATTAAATTTTTACAACTATAACTGTTATATTATCCAAACCGCCTTTTTTAATTGCACCTTTTATAAGATTTTTCGCAATATTTCTGGCATCTTTATATTTATCAATAATATTAGCGATATCTTCATCCTTCAACATTGAATTAAGTCCATCGGAACACAGGAGCAGTATATCTTCAGGTAAGACTTTATATGAATTAAAATCCGGATCTATATCTTTTACAACCCCGAGGACATTTGTGAGGTAGTTTCTTTGAGGATGATTGAAAGTTTGCTCATAGCTTATTTCTCCTCTTCTGAATAGTTCACCAACGATGGTATGGTCGGATGTTAACAGATTAAACTCACTGCCTCTTTTAATGTAAAGTCTGCTGTCACCCACGTGAATTGTATATGCTTTGTCTTGCTGGATATAGCATCCGGTAAATGTGGTTCCCATACCATAATATTCAGGTTGCAGGATTGCTTTACTAAATATTTCCCTGTTGGCACTTTTAATGCTTTTAAGCAATAGTTCCTTTATCTGGCTGGAGTCTAGAATATCTGTTTTTTTATTAGCTGAAATTTTTTTACTTCTATCTTTCAGGCTGCTATTAAAATTTTTTATGAAAGTTTCAACAGCAATTCTGCTTGCAACCTCTCCAGCCATGTGTCCTCCCATACCATCGGCTACAATAAAAAGGTTGCTTTTAGCATAAAGGTAATCTTCATTTTTTTCTCTATATTTTCCAATGTCTGTATCTGCGAAATATTCCATGTGCATTATTATATGTCATAATTTACCATTAATAAAATTATACCTGTTAAATTACGTGTTAGTTTCTGATTTTTTATCTGGTGAAGAGCTTCCAGTAGTGGTAGCATTAAATAAACATACTGGAAAATTTAGAAAATAATTATTAAGTAGTGTTAAAGAATATAAAAACTAGTATCATAAATATGTATTAAAATTAAATTATTAAAAATAGAAAAGAATAGGTGAAAATCAATTGGATATTTATAAAGAAGCGCTGGAAATGCATAAAAAAAATGTTGGTAAGATTGATATAATAAGTAAAGTAAAAACCAATAGCGACCATGACTTATCCCTCGCATATTCCCCGGGCGTTGCGGAACCCTGCCGTATAATTGCTGAAAACCCGGGGGAATTAAATACATATACAGCCAGAGGCAATATGATTGCGGTGGTATCTGATGGCTCCGCGGTACTGGGTCTTGGAAATATCGGAGCCAGAGCAGCTCTTCCGGTAATGGAAGGAAAATGTGTGTTGTTTAAGCAGTTTGGAGGAGTATCTGCCTTTCCTATATGTATAGACAGCCAGGATAATGAAGTAGTTATAAGTACTATAAGAATGCTGGAGCCATCATTTGCAGGGATAAACCTGGAGGACATTGCTGCGCCCAGGTGTTTTGAGATCGAAGACAGGCTGAAGAGAGAAACAAATATGCTTATCTTCCATGATGATCAGCATGGGACTGCCATTGTAACTCTGGCCGGGCTGTTCGGCGCTCTGAAGATTTACAGGAAAGACATAACAGAGGTAAAAATAGTAGTAAATGGAGCAGGAGCAGCCGGTACCTCTATTGCAAATTTATTAAATTGCATCGGTGCAACCGATATTATTGTGTGCGACAGCAAAGGAATAATATATAAGGGCAGGGAAGGCTTGAATGCCGCAAAGCAAAGGCTGGCAGAACTTACAAATTCAAATAATATAAAAGGAGACCTATCCTGTGCATTGGAGGATGCCGATGTATTCATCGGGGTATCAGTGGCAAATGTCCTGGCTGCCGAAATGATAAAAAAGATGAAGAAAAATCCAATTATATTTGCCCTGGCAAATCCAGAGCCTGAAATTAAACCAGAGCTTGCAATGGAATGTGGTGTCAGGATTATTGCTACCGGAAGAAGCGATTATCCCAATCAGGTTAATAATGTACTGGCATTTCCAGGAATATTCAGGGGAGCTCTTGACGCGAGGGCAATAGAAATAAACACAGAAATTAAACTGGCTGCTGTAAAAGCCATTTCGGAAATTGTGAGTAATAATCTAAAGGAAGATTACATTATTCCCAAACCCTTTGACAGAAGGGTTCTACCGGCTGTTGCGGTAAGTGTAGCCAGGGCTGCTATGGAGACCGGTAATACGCGCGGTGAGGTAGATTTAGAATTTATTGAAAGAAAGGCAAAAAAAATTATAGAAAACCGGTTATGAGAGTAGAAATACTGATGTTTTACTTTATTCAGATTTTACCCGGGATGAAACTGAAAAAATGGGTTTTAAAAAGATAGAGAATATTCAGGAGTATGTAGATCATAGAATTTCCCAGAATGGTAAAATTAAAATAACCATAGTTCCTACTGGAAGGTTTGTCAGATTAAGGAAATGATAATTAATGAATATTACTACCTGATTTAAAAATTTAATTAATTATTTTAAAGCGTTTCCGGTAATACCAGCAGCTCCTCAAATAACAAAGAATACAATTCTATACCATCAGACAGATTTTATACTTTAAAAGAAGAAGTAACCATTAGGTTTTATCAGGTCCCAAAATCTTTATTTAATAACACAATAGGTAATTCGTGGTAGGCAACGATACAATTTCGAGTACATTTTTAGTGAGACAATTCGCGGCATTGAAATTCAAGGAACTTGGGTTTAAAATTGTTTCAACCGAAGGCGCAAAGAGATTTTTCGAAAAGAATAATATAAAAGTAGAGCTTATCAAAAAAATGAATGAGGGATGTCCAAATATTGTAGATGCAATTAATAATAAAGAGATAGTCATTATAATAAATACGCCTGCAGGGAAAAGCGCTGCCTACAACGGCTCTTATATCAGAAAAGCAGCTATAAAATATAAAATTCCTTATATTACTACCACGGCTGCGGCTTTAGCAGCAGCAGAAGGAATAAATGTGTATCTTGGAAATAAGGGGAGCGTTAAATCGTCGCAGGAGTATCATAAAGAGATTAGTTAAGTAACCTTTTAAAACGAAGGATACCTTATGTCTAAAAGAGTTATTACCAATAAAATATGTTTTGATAACGAGAAATACCTGAAAGAGCAGACAAAGGAGATTCTTAAACGGGTAAAAAGATTCGATAATAAGCTTTATCTTGAGTTTGGCGGGAAAATTTGTTTTGATTACCATGCTGCCCGTGTCCTTCCGGGTTATGACCTGAATGTCAAGATGCGTCTTTTGGAAAAACTTAAAGATTATGCAGAGATAATTGTAAGCGTCTATGCAAAGGATATCGAGCAGGGAAGGGTAAGGGGTGATTTTGGCATAACATATGACCTCGCAACATTGAAACTCATAGATGATTTAAGAGAATGGGGCCTTGATGTAGCGGCCGTGGTTATCACAAGATTTACCAATGAGCCATCCGCCCTTAAGTTTAAAAGAAGACTTGAAAGATCGGGCATTAAAGTATACAAACATTATCCTATTAAAGGTTATCCTTTTGATGTAGAAAAAATAGTTAGCCCGCGAGGTTATGGAAAAAACGATTATATCCATACAAAGAAGCCAATAGTTATCATAACGGCTCCGGGGCCAGGCAGCGGAAAGCTTAGCGTATGTCTTTCTCAATTATATAACGACCACAAAAAAGGCATAAAATCCGGATACGCAAAGTTTGAGACATTTCCGATATGGAACCTTCCGTTAAGCCATCCAGTAAATATTGCCTACGAGGCAGCGACTGCTGACTTAGGCGATTTTAATCTGATAGACCCCCATCATTTAGAAAAATACGGCGAAAAAGCTGTAAATTACAACCGTGATGTCGAAGCGTTTCCTATACTGAAAAATATAATACACAAAATCACCGGATTGGATAACAGCTATTATAATTCGCCCACAGATATGGGAGTTAATAGGGCGGGTTTTGGTATTATAGATGACAGAATAGCAAGAATAGCAGCAAAGCAGGAAATAATACGCAGGTTTTTCAGGCATAATTTAGAGTTTGCAATAGGTATCGGCACTAAAGAAGAATTCGAAAGAGTAAAGGCTATTATGAAGAAAGTAGGAGTAAAGCCCGAGGATAGAGCAGTTGTTCTGCCGGCAAGGGCTGCGGCAGAGGAGTGCAGGAAAAAAGGCAAAGGCAATAAAGGATATTACTGCGGAGCCGCGATTGAATTAAACAACGGGGAAATTATTACAGGTAAAAATTCTCCGCTTATGCACGCTGCTTCCAGCGCTATTATAAACGCCATAAAATATCTGGCAGGCATTAAGGATAAAGTGCACATCCTCAAGCCAGAGGTTATTAATGATTTATCTAAATTAAAGAAAGAGATACTGTCTATGTCATCGGAGAGTTTAAATCTCGACGAGATTTTGGTTGCGCTATCAGTAAGTGCGCATATGGATAAGAATGCAAAGAGGGCTATATTGAGACTTAAAATTTTAAGAGGTTGCGAACTTCACAGCACGCATTTGCCCACGCCGGGGGATGAGGCAGGATTGAGAAAGTTGGGAATAAATTTTACAACAGACGCTATACCGTCGTCGAGCTTGTTTTTTAATTATTGAGGAAATGGGACACACAAATGAGCGGCGTTTTTGGAATTGTCTCAGAGAAAAATTGTTCTACGGATTTATTTTACGGAATTGATTATCAGTCTCATTTAGGAACACAGTATGGTGGTATCGCAGTATTAAACGGCAAGAAGATTTACAGGCAGATACACGATATCTCCCAGAGTCAGTTCAAATCAAAGTTCGGGGAGGATTATAAAAAAGTAGAGGTGCAATGTTTATATCACTTGCTAAAACCTATGCTGGAAAAAATAATATAAATCTGAATTTCAGGTAATAAAAGATAAAGAAGATAAAAAATAAAAAATTTTTTCCTTAAAAAATTCATTTAAATTTTTAAATTATGGACAAAAGCGTCTACATTTATTAATATGTGTATACGCTTTTGTCCAAGGTATTTTATATTATGAATAAGATAAATGAAAAGATAAATAAAGTTTTTAAAAAATATGGTGATTTTGCCAGAACAAATGATATTCTGGCAGCTGGCATTCACCGTCGTGATATAAAAAAGATAAAAGACGAAGGGTGGATAATCCGGGTAAAAAGAGGACTTTACCGCCTATCTGAGATTCCTCTTGTTTCTAATCAAGGTTATATTGACCTTGCCCGTGCTGTTCCAGAAGGTGTTATCTGTCTACTTTCGGCTCTTTCTTATTATGAGCTAACTACTTTTAATCCATCAGTTATATCCATGGCACTCTGCCGGGGGAGAAGGCGCCCTAAGATTGAATACCCACCGGTTGAGTTTTATTATTTTTCTACAAAACAATTTAAAGCAGGTGTTGATGAGATAAAGATCAAAGGTCATAAGATTCGTATATATTGTCCGGAAAAAACCATATGTGATTGTTTCAGGTACCGCAGCAAGCTTGGACTGGATATTGCAAAAGAGGGGCTGTCTGAATATCTTAAACGAAAGGGCCGCAATCTGGAGAGGCTGTTTGAATATGCTGAAATCTGCAGGGTTAAAAAACTCATGGAGATCTGGGTTAATGCCATGATTTAAAAAAGAGAAGCAATGAAAAGAGAAATTAAAAATAAACCAGCTTCCATAAGAGCAAAACTTATAAATATTGCAAGAACTGAAGGAATTGACTTTGATGCCCTTCTGCTAAGATATTTTCAGGAAAGGTTTCTCTATCGGCTGACCATTTCTGAATTTTCTGACCATTTCATACTTAAGGGAGGACTTCTTTTAGTTTGTTTTAAGATACCAGGAACAAGGCCAACCAAAGACTTAGACTTTCTTGCAGAGCAGTTGAATAATGACCAGACTAAGCTTGAAAATATTTTTAGAAAAATTGCCGAACTGAATTTTGATGATGGGGTTAAGTTCGATCCTTTATCTATTAGCTCAGAGCGGATTAAAGAAGATACCGATTATGAGGGAATACGACTGAAGATAGATGCAACTTTGGGCCAAGCAAGAAAAAGACTGCAAATGGATATTGGCTTTGGAGATATTGTAATTCCTAAGGCTAAAAAAGTAGAGTTTCCCACCTTACTGGAACAAGTACCACCGAAAATCAAAGTCTATTCAATAGAAAGTATTATATCTGAAAAATTCGAAGCTATGGTTAAGCTGGCTATGGTTAATAGTCGAATGAAAGACTTTTATGATGTATATACTCTTTCTATTAACTATGATTTCCGTGGTAATAGACTTAAGAAAGCAATTGAGTCTACCTTTAAGAGGAGAAAAACTATAGTTCCTATAAGCTCATTAGTTTTTCGAACCGAATTTCATAATGACAAAGGAAGACAAAGGCAATGGGCTGCCTTTCTACGTAAATCTAGAATTGCTAATACAGATAAGAGTTTTAATCAAATAATGGAGAGAATTACAAAATTCTTAAAACCTATTGTAATTTCAATTAGTAATAAAACTCAAATAGAAAAATCATGGTACTCATCATTAGGACGTTGGAGATAGAGGATATAATTAAAAAGGATACAAAATATTTTATCCTAAACCTGATTATATAAAGAAATGTATCTTAAATAGAAATAAAAAAGTTTAAGAATGACTTTAAACCTATTGAATTTATAAATAAAAAAGATAAAATAAAAACTTGTCAGTGGTATAAAAACCAGCATTTGGCTGGTTCGGGGCGGATGGCGGAATTGGTAGACGCGCTAGGTTCAGGGTCTAGTGCTCGCAAGAGCATGGGGGTTCAAGTCCCCCTTCGCCCACCAGTAGAGTTTATAAATTATTATAAATAATATGAATGTAAAGGGTTGGGAAACATGCCAGTGGCATGTTTCCAGGGACTTGAAAAGACGGACTGAGCTGAAGGCGAGGGAGTCTGCGGCTCTGCAGCGAACGGAGTGAGACGAAAGACCAAGTCCCCCTTCGCCCACCAGATAAATATTTCATATTAATTTCTGAATATAATAGAGTATTAATAATTTATGATGCTAATTTTTATTATTTAAGCAATATTATTCTAAAAAGTGGGGATGTAGTTCAGTGGGAGAACGCTTGTCTGGCAGACAAGAGGGCAGCGGTTCAAATCCGCTCATCTCCACCATATTTTATATACTAATATTTTTAAATCGAAGTATTTATAAATTTGGCAAATACTAAAGCTATAGCTAGAAGTCTTTTATTTAACAGTAATGTTTATATTAAAAGTAAATTCTTCTTTTAACTCTTCCTCTTCCCAGGATCTTTTATAAGTCAGGATAATTTCTGTCTGGCCGATTTTTTTGGCCTGGAATGTAAAGACTTCATAGCCTCCCACTCCTACAAGTTCTTCTTCTTTTTCTGTCTGCACAAATTTAGAGTCAATCAGGGGTACTATAGCAGTATCTGTTTCTTCACTTAAGATCCATTCATAACCCGTGGTAGGATTGGATTCAAGTTTTATATTTATTCTATCTCCCTTTTCCAGTTCGAAAGATTTACCCTTATTGTCAAATGTTAATTCTGTAATATTTTTGCATGAGCAAAGGAGAATCATTGAAAGCAATATAAATAGTACTATGGAAAAAAACCTAATGTGTACATTTTTGTCTGTCATTATAGTTTCCTTTCTTCTTATGTAATGATAATATTAATTTATACCTGCAGTATAAAGTAGTTTTCAAATATGATGGTTTAATAATAACTTAAAAATATTTAATTTGAAATCTAAAGCTGATACACATCTGAAGCGAACCATAATGGGTAGAGAGGTAGTATTGCGGTAACAGAAGGCAGGAGATTGTTGAGTAGATTATTTTTATTAAAAAGGACTTAAATAGGAGATTACGATCAAGCTAGGAATAATAGGTCTTCCCAATGTGGGTAAAAGCACATTGTTTAATGCAGTAACAGCTGCTGGCGCAGAAGCTTCAAATTATCCATTTTGTACTGTAGAGTCAAATATTGCTGCAGTACCAGTTCCTGACAGAAGGCTGGAGGAATTAGCCAGAATAGTCAATCCTGAAAAAGTTATTCCCACGACTATTGAATTTGTGGATATAGCGGGGCTGGTAAAAGGCGCCAGTAAAGGTGAAGGTCTTGGAAATAAATTCCTATCTTATATTCGTGAAGTTGATGCTATTATTCATGTGGTAAGGTGTTTTAAAGATGAAAATGTGTCACATACATATCCTGATATAGAACCTGTAAGAGATGTTGAAGTAGTGAATCTGGAATTAATTCTTGCAGACCTTGAAAGCCTTGAAAAAAGGATTGATAAGGCACAGAGGATGGTAAAAAGTGGTGAGAAAAAATATATAACTGAATATGAACTGCTAGGGAGAGTAAAAGAAGAACTGGTAAAAGGTATTCCTATAAGGAATATGGAGTTCAGTGATGAAGAAAGAATAATTATAGGCGAGCTTTTTTTACTCTCTGCTAAACCAGTCATATATGCTGCAAATATAGATGAAGCTGATCTGGGAAAGGATATGGAAGGTCTGTCCGCCGTAAAAAAACTTTGGCAATATGCTTCTAAAGAAAAGTCAGAAGTGATGGTAGTAAGCGCTAAAATTGAGGAAGAAATAATACAGCTGGGCCCTGGCGAAAGGGAATTATTCATGAAAGAACTTGGTATTCCCATATCAGGTATGGATAGGTTAATAAAAGCCTGCTATAAGCTGCTGGGACTTATAAGTTTTTTAACTATAAAACCTCCTGAGGTTCGGGCGTGGACCATTAAGGAGGGCACCAGAGCTCCAGAGGCTGCAGGTAAGATTCATACTGATTTCCAGAAAGGTTTTATATGTGTTGAAGTTATAGATTACAATACTCTTGTAGATATTGGTTCATATTCAGTAGCAAAAGAAAAAGGGCTGGTCCGCCGTGAAGGAAAAGATTATATAATGAAAGATGGAGACGTTGCCTTATTTAAATTTAGTGTGTAAATTGAGTTTTCAACTATTCATTTGTATAATATATTTTAATCTTTGCGGGCAGTTATAAATCTTTGTTTCTATAACCAGAAAGGATATTCTTGGAAAGAAGAGGCAGGAAAGAATCAATCATAACTTTAACAATAATGGTTATAATCGTTATAGTAATCGTAAGCTGGCTTTCTGGTTTGTGGAGCTGCGAGGCTGGCAGAAAGGATTTAACTGATGAAGAAAGGTTAACCATTTCTGACTATGTAAACTCAGTTTCAGTCCTGGTCCAGCAATCCAATAAAGTTTCTTACAAATTCTTTAATACTATGGCAAAAACAAAAGAATTATCCAGGGAAGACATGGATAGCGAGCTTTTAGAAATAATAGAAGAGAGTAAGGTAATTTTAGAAAATAGTAAAGAGTTAACCCCCCCGGAATTTTTTGAAGTTGCACATGGATATTTAGAATTAGTATTTGAGACCAGAAATAAGGCTTATGAAGATTTTAAACCAGCTTTATTTAACGTATTACGGGATCTGGATTTAGATATATCTACTACCCAGATAATAAATACCTTTTTATATATGTTTATGAGCGATGAGATATATTTGTACTTTCAGGATAAGTTAAAAGAGTCAGGAGAAAATTTAGGAATAAAAAAGTTGACCATAATTGATTCAGCGGTTCTTCAGGATATTCAGTATAAAGATAAAAAATTCACCATGACTAACACCCAGGATGTTATGAGGTTTATCTCAGAAGTTAAGACTGTGACCGAGTTACAGCAGAGGAGAGGGGTAGCGGTTATTGGCGACAGCATAGAATTTAATCCTGAGGTGCTTAATAAACAGGGTGACTATTTAATATTGGCTAAAGGCTCCACAATTAATGTGGCTGTCACAATACAAAATCAGGGCAATGTGGTAGAAAATGATGTGAATGTGGTCATGAGATATATGGCTCAGGATAATATTTTTGAGGAAAAAGAATGCATTATAGATTCCATCAATCCTTCTGAGCTGAGGGTTGTAACCATATCAGGGTTTACTGCTTATCCGGGTAGAAAATGTGAACTGGAAATAACCGCAGGTCCTGTGCCGGATGAAGTACTTCTGACTAATAATACAGTTAAATACAAATTCATGATGGAGGATTAGAAATACTTAAAGGTTAAGCTGCCGTTTGCAGTTCTATAACCCTTAATATTTTTATAATAAAGAAACTTAAATAAAAAAATTTAAATAAAAAGGTTTTCCATATTATATTTATCGGTTATAATATTATATCTAAATTTTAATACCTGAATAATTTGTTTATGGAGGAAAAAAAGACTAAATCTTTTACTTTATTAATTTTATCTGATGCTAAGTCCAGAATAAGGAAAGTAAAGATTTCACATAACGTGTTAAGATTATTATTTATTGTATTTATAATAATCTTAACATCTGCTGTAATCCTGGTTTCAGATCTATTTCTTACCAGCAAAAAATTAAATGAGAAGATAGCTGAGCTTGAAAGAGCAGAATATAAGGTCAATTATAAAGAAATAGATCTGGCAAATCTCGAAAAGAAAACCAAGGAGATAGAAACAAAAACAAAAATTCTGGAAAGTTACCTAGAAGAAGTAGAAGACCTTGACCGGATGGTCAGAAGCATAACCGGAAAAGGTGGGTACGCTGAGGAGGTAGCAATTTATGTCTCAGATTTAAGTTCTGATATTAAACTTGAAGAAGACCCTAATGAGATTTATTACTATATTAGTGACCAGGAACAGGAACTGGATGATATAGATGCGATGCTGGATGATCTTCTGAGTAAAGCTCCTGAATTATCCGGGATACTTTCTCGGGATAAGCAGGATATGGAAGACCATATATACTTAATGGAGCACACTCCTGATATGCGGCCAACCTATGGAACGATAACGTCTCTATTTGGAGAGAGAAGAGGGGGCTACAGGCATAAAGGGCTGGATATTGCCAACGATGTTGGTACCAATATACACGCAACTGCCAGCGGGGTAGTAATTTACGCGGAATGGCATGGAAGCTATGGCAGGAAAATTATTATTTATCATGGGCCTGGTCTTAAGGATGCTGAATATAGTACCGTTTATGCACATCTCAGTAAAATATATGTTAAGGTAGGAGAAGAAGTGACCAAAGATGATGTAATAGGAACAATGGGAAATACTGGACACAGCACAGGACCACAT